>NZ_BCPP01001520.1:0-927 GCF_016586125.1 Burkholderia sp. E168m23 | reverse complement strand
CGCGTTGCTGATCGGCTATGAGGCGATCGCGCGCCTGCTGGCGCCGGTGCCGATTCACTTCGACGAAGCGATTCCGATCGCCGTGCTGGGGCTTGCCGTGAACCTCGCCAGCGTGTGGCTGCTGAGCGGCGATCACCATCACGGGCACGATCACGGCCATCATCATGCGCATGGGCACGACGATCACCATGACCATGACCACGACGACGCACACCACGCGCATCATGCTCACGGGTCGCACTCGGCCGCGCATCGCGATCACAACATCCGGTCGGCCTACGTTCACGTGATCGCCGACGCGGCCGTGTCGGTGCTGGCGATCGTCGGCCTGCTGCTCGCGCGGGCGTTCGGATGGGTCTGGATGGACCCGCTCGCGGGCATCGTCGGTGCGCTGGTGATTGCCAACTGGGCGTACGGGCTGATGCGCGATACGGGCGGAATCCTGCTCGACGTCAACGTCGATCGCAAGCTGACCGACAACGTGCGCCGCGCGATCGAGGCGCTCGGCGACAAGGTCAACGATCTCCATGTGTGGCGCGTGGGCCCCGGGCACATGAGCGCGATCGTGTCGGTCGAATCGGGCGACGCCGCGCGCGATGCGCGCTTTTATCATGCGCTGGTCGCGGGCTTCGACGGCGTGTCGCACGTGACCGTCGAAGTGCTGACGCCCGCGAAGGCGGCCTGATCGTGGCCGTGAAATCGCCGTGTATCGAGCTGTGCGCGTTCGACGGCCGCACCGGCTTTTGCGTCGGCTGCCTGCGCACCCGCGACGAGGCGCGCGACTGGAAGAAGCTGACCGACCATCGCCGGCACCAGATCCTCAACGACCGCACGCGCCGGCAGGCGAAACTCCGGCGCGACGCGGCGGAATAACCAGGGTGCACGCGCAACCTGCGATCGTGTCACGGGACTGCAGTAGCATCACGT
>NZ_BCPP01001519.1:0-936 GCF_016586125.1 Burkholderia sp. E168m23 | reverse complement strand
CGCCGCGGACACCTTGCGCGGACGCGGCTGCGCGGGCTTCCAGCCCTTCGCGTTCTGCTCCTCGCGGCGGCGCGCCAGTTCCTCGTCCGACACCAGCACGTCGATCGTGCGGTTCGGAATGTCGATGCGAATCCGGTCGCCGTCGCGCACGAGGCCGATCGCGCCGCCCGCCGCCGCTTCCGGCGAGCAGTGGCCGATCGACAGCCCCGACGTGCCGCCCGAGAAACGGCCGTCCGTCAGCAGCGCGCACGCCTTGCCGAGCCCTTTCGACTTGATGTAGCTGGTCGGGTAGAGCATTTCCTGCATGCCCGGGCCGCCCTTCGGGCCTTCGTAGCGCACGATCACCACGTCGCCGGCCTTGACCTTGTCGTTCAGGATGTTCTCGACCGCTTCGTCCTGCGATTCGGTCACGTGAGCCGAGCCTTCGAACACGAGGATGCTTTCGTCGACGCCGGCCGTCTTCACCACGCAGCCGTCGAGCGCGATGTTGCCGGTCAGCACCGCGAGGCCGCCTTCCTTCGAGAACGCATGCTCGTACGAGCGGATGCAGCCCTCGGCGCGATCGAGGTCGAGGCTCGGCCAGCGCGTGTTCTGGCTGAACGCGACCTGCGTCGGGATGCCGGCCGGGCCGGCCAGGTAGAACGTGCGGACCGCTTCGTCCTGCGTGAGGACGATGTCCCACTGGTCGAGCGCATCCTTCAGCGTCGGCGCGTGGACGGTCGGCACGTCGGTGTGCAGCTTGCCGGCGCGCTCGAGCTCGCCGAGGATCGCCATGATGCCGCCGGCGCGGTGCACGTCCTCGATGTGGTACTTGTTCGTGTTCGGCGCGACCTTGCACAGCTGCGGCACCGTGCGCGACAGACGGTCGATGTCCTTCATCGTGAAGTCGATGCCGGCTTCCTGCGCGATCGCGAGCAGGTGCAGGATCGTGTTGGT
>NZ_BCPP01001518.1:0-942 GCF_016586125.1 Burkholderia sp. E168m23 | reverse complement strand
CACGGCATTCTCCTAAATTCCTGTTCAGCAGCGCTCGACGCGTGCGCGCCGGGCATCCCGGATCGCGCGTCGACGCCCCATGAACACGACAGGCAAATGGAATCATGACGATCGACAACTCTCCTTCCGGCCGGGCGGCATCGACCCGCGCCACGTTGTTCGACCCGCTCGAATTCGGCGGGATCACGCTCGGCAACCGCATCGTGATGGCACCGATGACGCGCAGCCGTGCCGGCGCCGGGGATGTACCCGGCGCGCTCAGCGCCACCTACTACGCCCAACGCGCGTCGGCTGGCCTGATCGTCACGGAGGGCACGCAGATTTCGCCGCTCGGCAAGGGCTATCCGTTCACGCCGGGGATTTACAGCGATGCGCAAATCGACGGCTGGCAACGCGTGACCGACGCCGTGCATCGCGCAGGCGGCCGGATTTTCGTCCAGCTCGCGCACGTCGGCCGCATCGGCCATCCCGATCTGCAGCCCGACGGCGCCCTGCCCGTCGCGCCGTCGGCCATTCAGCCGGACGGACAGGCATTCACGCCGGCCGGACCGAAACCGCACCCCGTACCGCGCGCGCTCGAGACGAATGAAATACCAGGCATCGTCGAGCAATACTCGCATGCGGCGCAGGCCGCGTTGCGGGCAGGTTTCGACGGCGTCGAAATCCACGCGGGGAACGGTTACCTGCTCGATCAGTTCCTGCGCGACGGTACGAACCGGCGCACGGACCCTTACGGCGGCACGATCGACAACCGTATCCGGCTGCCGCTCGACGTCGTGCGGGCGGTCGGACGTGTCGTGAGTGCCGCGCGCGTGGGCGTCCGCATTTCGCCGGTCACACCGCATTTCGGCGGCATCGCCGACAGTCAACCGCAGGCGCTGTTCGACCGGTTCGCCGACCGGCTGACCGGGCTCGCCGCTTATCTTCACGTCGTCGAAGGCA
>NZ_BCPP01001517.1:0-946 GCF_016586125.1 Burkholderia sp. E168m23 | reverse complement strand
AACGCGCTCGCGCTGTCGCCGAACCTGTAACGGCATCGCCATCACCGCGAACGGGCCGACCAAACTGCCGGCCCGGACGAACGAAGGGCAGCCCCGCGGGGCTGCCCTTTTTCATGTCGCGTGCGGGTTGCCGCGCGCCGCCGTCACCAGCCGTACTTCAGCTCGACGCCGACATAATCCGCGTTGTGCCCGCCCGCCTGCCGGATCGCGTCGCCGACCTGGAAATGCACGGCCTCGATCGCGCCGATCAGGTTCGCGGCGATCGTCCAGTCCGCGCGCAGCTGCACGTACATGCCCGTCCACAACCCGCCCTTGCCCGCCGTGCCCGGCACCGGGATGTTCGGCTGCTGATAGACGGCGTCGCCGGTCGTCTCCCGCCACTGGAAGCCCAGCGCGCCGAGCAGCGACAGGTTCGCCGACGGTTTCAGCGTCACCGACGGCTTCACGTGAATCAGGTTCGCGTAACTCGTATAGCCGGCCAGCGTGAAGTAATAGCCGTTCGGAAACAGCGGATTGAAGGTGCCGACGCGGCCGTCGTGCGGATGCCGGTCGCCCGATGCCGCGTCGACCTGCAGCGCAATGCGCGGCGACCACGGCGCGTCGAGCCTGTAGCCGGCGATCGAACCGACGGCCCACGCGCCGATCGTGGCGTTGCCGACCGTGCCGCTCTGCAGCATCGTTTCGAGATCCCAGTCGAAGCGCCCGTGCGTGCCCGTGTAGCGAACGTCCCATACGTCGCGATGCTCGGGGCCGCTCGCATCGAGAAAACGCGCGCTGCTGCGGTTGTAGCGCGACCAGTAGCCGGACAGGTCGCCCGGCCCGACCGACTGCCGCTCGAAGCGCACGCCGCTGAACGTGAGATCGCGATTCGACACGTCGTCGAAATCGGACGCGTTGCGGTTCTGCACCGGCTGCGTCGCATAGCCGATGAAGCGCCACTTGCCGT
>NZ_BCPP01001516.1:0-947 GCF_016586125.1 Burkholderia sp. E168m23 | reverse complement strand
GGATCGAACACGACGTGACGGTCGACGACGCGCGGGTCGCGCGGATCGTGCGGCGCTGCGCGGAGCTGCCCGGGCACGAGCTGTTCCAGTATGTGGACGACGACGGCGTGCGCCATCCGGTCGGGTCGTCCGACGTGAACGACTACCTGCGCGAGGCCGGCGGCGCCGATTTCACCGCGAAGGATTACCGGACCTGGGCCGGCAGCGTGCACGCGCTCGGGTTGCTGCGGCGCATCGAGCATCGCGGCGTCACGCATGCCCGCAAGCAGATCGTCGAGACCGTGCGCGCGGTGGCCGAGCTGCTGCGCAACACGCCGGCCGTGTGCCGGCGCTGCTACATCCATCCGGCCGTGCTCGACGCGTTCGAGGCGGGCACGCTCGCCGCGCTGGCGGTCCGGCGTACGCCGCGCGGCCTGCGCGCGGACGAAGCGGCATTCGTCGCGTTGCTGGTATCCGCGCGCCGGCGCACGGCGAGATGACCGCCCACGCCGCGCGTTCGCTTCCCGAGGCCACGCGCGACCGACACCGCTCCCTGCGTGTCGTTTACCACCGGGTTCCGGGCGCATGACCGATAGCCGCTCCCGCCCGTTTCTCTAAACTGGTTCGCACAACACACCTGCCCGGTGTCGTCCGCCGCGCGCGTCACGCCACCGGCATCGAGGCATCCCCGAGACATCCGCCTTCGCTGTCCGTCGGCCCGCGTGCCCCCGGCCGCATTCCCGCCGGCCGCGCCGCCAAGGCAACTCCAGGAGAGAACATTGAGCCCGTCGCAAGCGCGCCCCGCGAAAACCCGGTCTTCGCGCCAGTCCATCAAGCTGGATGACATCACGATCGTCGACCCGGCCGTCCTCAAGCGCGCGGTCGGCGCGATGGCGTTCGGCAACGCGATGGAATGGTTCGACTTCGGCGTCTACAGCTATATCGCCGTCACGCTCGGCAAGGTGTTC
>NZ_BCPP01001515.1:0-948 GCF_016586125.1 Burkholderia sp. E168m23 | reverse complement strand
GGGCTGGCGCGCCTGCTTCGCCGCATCGTTCGCGAGGCCGAGATCCTTCAGCATCAGGTCGGTGCCGAAGCCGCCCGAGTAGCCGCGCGAGGACGGCGCGGTCTCGATCACGCCCGGATACGGGTTGTAGGTGTCCGAACTCCAGCAGCGGCCCGTCGACGTGTTGACGATGCCGGCCAGCACCTTCGGGTCGATGCCGAGCGCGACGCCGAGCGACATCGCTTCCGACACCGCCGCCATCGAGATGCCGAGCACGAGGTTGTTGCAAACCTTCGCGACCTGCCCCATCCCGGTCGCGCCGCAATGGACGATGTTCTTGCCCATCCCGGCGAGCACCGGCTTCACGCGCTCGAAATCCGCGTCGCTGCCGCCGACCATGAAGGTCAGCGTGCCGGCCGCCGCGCCGCCGGTGCCGCCCGACACCGGCGCATCGACGAACGCGCCGCCGTGCTCGCGCACCAGCGCGCCGAACGCCTGCGCACTCGCCGGGTCGATCGTGCTCGAATCGATCACGGTCGCGCCCGCACCGAGGCCGGCCAGCACGCCGTTCTCGCCGGACAGCACCGAGCGCACGTGCGGCGCGGCCGGCAGCATCGTGATCACGAACGTCGCGCCCGATGCCGCATCGCGCGGGGAAGCTGCCACCTGCGCGCCGGCGTCCTGCAGCGCGCGCAATGCGTCGGCGCTCAGGTCGAACGCATGCACGTCGTGGCCGGCTTTCAGCAGGTTCAGCGCCATCGGCGCGCCCATGTGGCCGAGGCCGATAAATCCGATTTTCATGTTGGTGTCCTCCGCCGCTCAATGCAGCCGGATCGTCGTGTTCACCGGGCCGGCCGTCGTGTCGTCGTCGAACCAGCGCGCGGTGACCGTCTTGGTCTGCGTGTAGAACTGCACGACCTGCTTGCCGTACGGGCCGAGGTCGCCGAGCTTCGAGCCGCGCGAACCGGT
>NZ_BCPP01001514.1:0-944 GCF_016586125.1 Burkholderia sp. E168m23 | reverse complement strand
AGCAGCGTGCGCTCGGTGCAGAGCGGCCGGCCGTCGGTGGCGACGAGCGCAGAGGTCGATGCAATGCGTCCCGCTGCCCAGGTTTCGCCGGCCGCCTGCCGGCCGAGCTGCGTCGCGTCCCAGCCGATCGCGCTTGCCCCTTCGCCGAGCGTCACCGTGAAGTCGAGCGCCGCGTGCGCCGCGTCGAAGAACAGGTTGTTCTGCGGCAGCCAGTCGAGCTTCGCGTGCGCGCCGACCGTGATGCCGATGCGCTGCGTCGCATCGAGACCGTTCGACTTGTACCACTTGGTCGCGCCGGGCGTCGTCAGTACCGCGTGCGTGCCGTCGCCGAGCGCGATGTCGATGTCGAGCCGGTCGCCGCCCGCGACGCCGCCCGGCGGATGGACGATCACCGCATGGCAGATCGCGTCGCCTTCCGGGTACAGCGGCCGCTGCACGCGCAGCGGGCCGTCGTGCAGCCGGTGCGCGAGCGTCGTGCGCGCGCCGTGCCGCTCGAAGCCGAGTTCGAGGCGGCCGCGCCACGACTTGGCGACGGCGGGCCGGGACAGCGGGGCATGCGAATCGGGAGCGGACATCGGCGGCGAACGGGAAACGAGGAAGCGGGTGCGAAGAACGTGGATGCTACCGGAACAATAATGCAGATGCGGCGTTCGTTGAAAGCGCCGGGTTGGGTCGAATCCCCAATCTTCTGCGTGACAAGCATGGCCGTACATGTTCCGATGGCGCGCCGTGCCGTGGAGCGTCAGAGCAGTGCGACGGGCCCGAGCGACACGAGAATGGTGGCACGCTGCTGGCGCGTTTATGCCTGGCTCGGTGGCATGGTGTCGGTCTCCGTGTCGGCTGACGCGTGTTCGCTGTCCAGCGCGGCGAATTTCTCGCGGAGCGCCGACTCCTGCTGTGCGAACACCTCCGGCTTTTTCTTTTTGAGATTCTCGAGGTTGATT
>NZ_BCPP01001513.1:0-948 GCF_016586125.1 Burkholderia sp. E168m23 | reverse complement strand
CCAGTCGCGCGCCTGCCGCGCATCGAACACGCCGCGAATCACCACCGCGCCATGCGTGCGGATCGCGGCCATCGCGTGCGGATCGACCCGCCCACCCGCGATATCCGCGAACGGCACGACCGGAATCACGTCCTGGCCGTGCGCGTGCGCGCGGCGGATCGCGTCGACCTGCCGTGCGATGTCGCCCTCCACTTCGCGGAACGTGGCCGCGTAATCGGGCAGGTCGGCGCGCAGCGCCCGTTTCGCCGCGCGAATCGCGGCGGGCAGATCGTCAATCGTCAGTTGCATCGTCGTCTCCTCGCTGAAGCATGTCGTGATGTGCTGTCAGCGTACGGCCGACACGTGATCACCATCACCACTATTCAGCCAATGATCGATACAATCCTGACAATCATGCGTCACTCTGGACGATGGCAGACCACGCAGAGCTTGTTGCCGTCCGGATCGCGAAAATAAGCGCCGTAGTAGTCGCGGTGATAGTGCGGTCGCAGGCCCGGCAGCCCTTCGCAGGTGCCGCCCTGCCGCAGCGCGAGCGCGTGGCAGCGATCGACGTGCGCACGGGTTGGCGCATCGAATGCGATCGTGTGGCCGTTACCCGGCTCCGGCGGATGGCCGTCGAGCGGCTTGCCGAAGAAGAACAGCGGCCGCTCGGCGTCTGCCGGCATCCAGCCCGACCAGCCGTCCGGCTCGCGGAATTTCAGGCGCAGCCCGAGTTCCGCGAACAGCGGCGCGTAGAAATCGTAGGCGCGTGCCGTATCGCTGACGCCCACGCAAACATGTGAAAACATGGCATCGCTCCGTGGTGACGATCGCTCCCGATCATGCCACGACGCGCTGCCTGCCCCAACGGAGGCCGCGATGAAACCGCAATACGAGCACGTGACGTTTGCGTCCGGCTGCTCCATCCGCGTCTATCACCGCCAGCTCGCGCGCATTCCGTTCGAATGG
>NZ_BCPP01001512.1:0-950 GCF_016586125.1 Burkholderia sp. E168m23 | reverse complement strand
TGCCATGCGCGATGCCGTGCCGGCGCGCGAACAGCGCAGCCGCGAACTCAGGAAAACCCTGACGCCAGCCTGTCTGGACGGGGCGGTTGATATTGATTGAAAGAATCAAGATTGCTGCGAAATCGTCGCCGCGCAATGCTTTTTGCATGTTCAACGGACTGAAGACGAGGGCGTGAAAATGCAGGCAGAGAAAAAAATCGCGGCGGTGACGGGTGCCGGCACCGGCATCGGACAGGCCGCTGCGGTAGCGCTCGCGCAAGCCGGCTTCAGCGTCGCGCTGCTCGGCCGGCGCATCGATCCGCTACTCGCGACGCAAGAGATCATCGAGCTGGCCGGGGGCGTCGCAGCGGCGATTCCAACCGACGTGTCCGACGAAACGTCGGTCGATGCGAGCTTCACGCGGATTGCGCATGACTTCGGCCGCCTCGACGTGCTGTTCAACAACGCGGGCCGCAACGCAGGCGCCGTGCCGCTCGACGATTATTCGCTTGAGTTCTGGAACGACGTGGTCGCCACCAACCTGACCGGCGTGTTCCTGTGCGCCCGCGCCGCGTGGCGCCAGATGAAGCGCCAGACGCCGCAAGGCGGCCGCATCATCAACAACGGTTCGATCTCCGCGCACACGCCGCGCCCGCACACGATCGCGTACACGGCCACGAAGCACGCGGTCCTCGGCATCACGCGTTCGCTTGCCCTCGACGGTCGACCGTTTAACATCGCCTGCGGCCAGATCGATATCGGCAACGCCGCGACCTCGCTCACGGAGCGCATGGACAGCGGCGTGCTGCAGGCCGACGGCCGCATCGCGCCCGAGCCGCGCGTCGACGTCGTGCATGTCGCGAGCGCGATCGTGCAGATGGCGAGCCTGCCGCTCGAAGCGAACATTCTGAACATGACGATCATGGCAAGCGCGATGCCCTTCGTCGGACGCGGCTGACCGGACGCGCGCC
>NZ_BCPP01001511.1:0-951 GCF_016586125.1 Burkholderia sp. E168m23 | reverse complement strand
CGTGCGCTGGGCGCACCGTCCGCTGTGGCGCAACAGGTGGCGGCGAACAGCTGTCGCTGGTGGCGTAATAGCGGCAAGCTCCTGAATAGCGTATTGACCCTCGCGTACTTCGACCGGCTGGGTGTGCCCCGACTCTCATAACCTCAACTTCCCGAACCGCCCGGTGCGGACCCGCATGCCGGGTGGTGTGGCAGGGGTACGGCCTCATGGTCGTCCCCTATGCCGATTTCGGGTACCGCAGGCGCGGTGCCCGAGTTCGCTCAGAACGAGTGATGAATGCCGGTCAGCACGATCACCTGGTTCGCGGTGCTCGACACGCCGGCCGTGAAGAACGCGGCCTTCGCGCCGCCCGAGCCGTGTTCATAAAGCACGTTCGCATACAGCTGCGTGCGCTTCGACAACGCGTAGATGTCGCCGAGTTCGACCTGCGTCCAGCGGCGGCCGGCCAGCGTCGTGGTCGCCGCACCGCCCGCGATCGTGTTGAACGCGCTGCTGCGGTAGTTCACGCCCGCGTCGTAGCTCTGGAACGTGTCGGAAAACCCGTTCGACTGCATCTTCACGCGCGTGTAGAGGCCATGCACGAGGAAGTCGCCGATCTGGTACGACGCACCCGCGCCGATGTTCTCGACCTTGCTGGCGAGATAACCATTCGCGGTGTTTTGCCCCTGGAACGACGTGATGCCCGTCTGGCTGATCAGGATCGAGCGGTCGTGCTCGTTCGAGTAGACGGCCGACGCCTTGAACGGCCCGTTCGCATAGTTCAGCGCGACGCCGACCGATTTGCCGGTCGAGAAGTTCGTCGTGTTGCCGAGCGCGAGCGTCGCCGCGGCCGAGAAACCCGCGAAGGTCGGCGAACGGTACTTGATCGAATTGTTGTACGGCACGTTGCCGGTCGCGGCGAGCCCGTCGATGTTGCCGGGATGGAACGCATACCAGCTCAGCGCGAGATAC
>NZ_BCPP01001510.1:0-955 GCF_016586125.1 Burkholderia sp. E168m23 | reverse complement strand
ACGGGCTGCCGGGCAGATAGCCGGCCACCGCCAGATGCACGTTGGCGGGCAGCTTCGTCAGCGCCTTCAGCACGGTGCCGAGGTTCTTGCGCGGCGTGCGCAGGTCGCCGACGAACAGCAGCAGGAACGCGTCGTCCGGCAGCTTGAACGCCGCGCGATCGGCCTGCGCGCCGGCGAATGCGCTGCCGTCCACACCGTTGTAGATCACGCTGATCTTGCGGCTGTCGATGCCGAGCCCGGCGATCTCGTCGGCCACCTTTTGCGACACGGCGGTGATCGCGCGCGAACGCTTGTACGCCCAGCGCTCGAGCACGGTATTCACGCGCGTGTAGACGTACTGGTAGGCCGACCACAGCCCCTTCGCGGGCCCGAACGGATAGTACGGACTCTTGAACCAGCCGCCGTGCACGAAGTGCGCGGTATTGACGTCGGCCTTGATCCACGAGATGAAGCCGTTCACGTGCAGTACGTCGTATTCACCGCGGTGCGCGCGCAGCCAGGCCGCGCTCTTCAGCGCGAACACCTGCTGCTTGACGAGATTCGACGGCCAGAAGCCGCCGACCTTCACCGGCACCCAGCGCACGCGCGGGTCGGCCAGCAGTTCGGGCGCGACGTGCGACGCGACCAGCGTGACCTCGTAGTTCTCGGCCAGCGCCGCGCGCGCGATTTCGTAATTGACGCGGCCCTGCCCGTCGTTATGTCGCACGACGTGCGTGACGATCGCGATTCTCAATGGTCGCCTCCCCGTGAACGCGCGGCGGCCAGCAGGCGTTGCGCCTTCTGCCAGTGCGCCGCGGCAAGTATCGAAAAAATGGCTGTGAACATCAGCAGGCCGCCGGTGCCGATCAGCGAGTTCGTGAACACGAGCATCGCGAAGGTCGACAGGCACAGGCTCAGGCACGCGCCGACGAACTTGTCCTTGCGCAGCTTGAACGCCGCGCGCAGCGTGCGGCCG
>NZ_BCPP01001509.1:0-956 GCF_016586125.1 Burkholderia sp. E168m23 | reverse complement strand
TTCTCCGCCCGCAAGCTGCTGCGTATC
The DNA here is from genome assembly GCF_016586125.1 of Burkholderia sp. E168m23. NCBI lineage: Bacteria > Pseudomonadati > Pseudomonadota > Betaproteobacteria > Burkholderiales > Burkholderiaceae > Burkholderia > Burkholderia sp. E168m23. Next base: position 929 of record NZ_BCPP01001509.1, on the reverse strand, counting down.
GCGGTCGCGTTCTTCGGCTTGCGCGTGAGCCTGCAGGAAATCGCGCAGGTCGGGCTGCCGGGCCTCGCGGTGTCGGTACTGATCGTCGTCAGCACGCTCGCGATCGGCACCTGGGTCGGCATGAAGCTGATGAAGCTCGACCGCGACGCCGCCCTGCTGACCGCCGCCGGCAGCGCGATCTGCGGCGCGGCCGCGGTGCTCGCGTTCGAGTCGACGCTGCAGTCGAAGCCGCACCAGAGCGCGATGGCGGTGGGTAGCGTCGTGCTGTTCGGCACGCTGTCGATGTTCCTGTATCCGCTCGCCTATCACGCCGGGCTGCTGAACCTCGATCCGGCCGGCCTCGGCCTGTTCTTCGGCGGCACGATCCACGAAGTCGCGCAGGTGGTCGGCGCGGCGAGCGACATCAGCCCGGAGGTCGTGCACGTCGCGACGATCGTGAAGATGACGCGCGTGATGCTGCTGGTGCCGGTGCTGCTCGCGCTCGGCTGGTGGCTCGCCCGTTCGTCCCGTTCCGCGCGTGCGGCTCACGACACGGCCGGCGGCACGCAACGCCAGCGCAAGGTGGCGGTGCCCTGGTTCGCGCTCGGCTTCCTCGGCTTCGTGATCGTCAATTCGCTGAACGTATTGCCCACGGACGTCACGCACACGCTGAACGTGCTCGACACCTTCGCGCTGACGATGGCCATGACCGCACTCGGCATCGAGACGCGCGTCGCGCAGATCCGCGCGGCCGGCCCGCGTGCACTGATGACCGGCCTGATCCTGAACGTCTGGCTGATCGCCGGCGGCTACGGGATCACCTGGGCCGTGCAGCACTGGCTTGGCTGAGCCGCACGTCCGCGACGGTTCGCGCGCCGCGCCCGACGGGAAGCCCCATGAGGCGGTCCCGCGGGCGCGGCGCAGTGCTATGCTTCGCGTCGTTTTCCATC
>NZ_BCPP01001508.1:0-955 GCF_016586125.1 Burkholderia sp. E168m23 | reverse complement strand
TCGTGTCGCGCAGACGCTGCAGTCGCTCGCGCAACGCGCGCGGGCGGCCGGTGCGAAAGACGAATCGGCGCGCTTCGCGCTGAAGTCGGCGGTGGTCGCCGCGTCGGACGATCCGACGCAGGCCGGCGCGCTCGACAAGGCCGCGCTCGCCGATTCGCTGCGCACGGTGCTGCACGATGCCGCGCTGTCGCGGGCCGATTCGGACGTGCTGGTCGCCGCACCCGCGCGCGTGGTCGCGTATCTCGGCGGCGACGACGCGCAGCGCACGAAATTGCGCGGCGCGTATGACACGGCGCTGGCGCGCCTGTCGACCGACACCACGCTGTCGTCGATCGACCGGCTGATGGCGCTGCACGGCCGCGTGCTGCTCGCGCGCGGCGACGCACGCAAGGGCGCACCACTCGCCGCACCGGCGCTCGCCGATACCGCGCGCAAGCAGATTGCCGCATCGGTGCAGGGCGCGGCGAATGCATACGAGCGGCAGGCGCTCGTCAGCGAAGGCGCGGACACGCTGACCGACGCGGGGCTGTACGACGAATCGGATGCGTTGCTGAAGGCCGAGCTGCCGCGTTCGTCCACGCCGTACTACTTCATGTCGGGGCTGGCCGCGAACGCGAAGGCGCGCGGCGACAAGGCGGCCGCGCTCGACTGGTATCGCAAGGCGTACGACGCGGCGAGCGGCCCGGCGACGAAGCTGCGCTGGGGCGCGACCTACTTCGCGAATGCGGTTGAACTGGCGCCGGACGATTCGGCGCGCATCGAAGGGATTGCCGCCAGTGTGCTCGCGCAGGCCGACAAGACCCGGGACGCGTTCTACGGCGCGAACCTGCGCGCGCTGACCAAGGTCGTCACGCAGCTGAACCGCTGGCGCGGCAGCGGCGCACACGATGCGTCGGTCAGGTCGGTCGTCAAGCAGTTCGACGGCGTGTGCGGGAAACTGCCGGCCGGCGATCCG
>NZ_BCPP01001507.1:0-958 GCF_016586125.1 Burkholderia sp. E168m23 | reverse complement strand
AGCCGGAACAGATCCGCGCGGAAGTCGACGAGTTCGCGAAGAGCTACGAAGACCCGAAGGAAGTGGTCGTATAACTTCGTATAATGTATGCTATACGAAGTTATTACGGAAAACCGTCGAACAGTCGTCCAGATGAACGGTGCGGAAAACCCGCGGTGCCCGGCATGAACGCGGCGCAATGGCGCCGTGCACCGTGCTGCGCAGCAGCAACGTGCGGCGCACCGTTCAAATGGATGGGGCTGGCGAGCGTTCCGGCGCCGTGGCCCGCCAAAAAAGCTGCTGGCTATAATCGGCCGGTGTCGTTGCGCATATCGGCAGCCCGACCGGGCAGGGGAGCGGAAAGTGAGGATCACGACGGATATCGGGCAGGATCTCGACGCGCTGCGCGACGTGCCGGCCGCCATCGTCCTCGACGAATTCGCGTGGCCGCCGCGGCCGTCCCGGCGTGCCGATTTCGACGGCGTCGCGCGCGGCGACGCGCCGCGGCGCGAACTCGGGCTGATGCTGCTCGATCTGTATGCGGTAGCCGCGCAGTCCGCCATCGGCGAATTCGAATGCCGGTTCTTTTCGCTGCTGCAGGCGCTCTTTCCGTTCGATGCCGCGTGGACCGGCGTCGCGACCCACGTGCCGACCGGTCCGGTGATGCACAACAGCTTTTTGTACCGGTTGCCGCACGCGTTCTTCACCGACTGGAAGCGCGTGCGGGATTGCGATCCGCTCGCGCACCGCACGTTGCACGGCGCGCACGGCCGCGCGGTGCGGCTGACGGTCGTCGAGCCGGGGCTCGATGCGCGGTTTCGCGACTGGTGCGTGAAGTACGGGCTCGCGCAATTGATGTGCGTGTGTACGCTCGATCGCCGCTTCGGCCTGACGACGTTCATGTCGATCTATCGCCAGGGCCTGAACCGGCCGTTCAGCGACGACGACGCGCGGTGTTTCGAGGAAGTGATCCCGCATC
>NZ_BCPP01001506.1:0-959 GCF_016586125.1 Burkholderia sp. E168m23 | reverse complement strand
CGACGGCCGGCTGAACGACTTTGCCGATACGGCCGCGCTGATCGAGCGCCTGGACGGCGTCGTCACGATCGACACGGCGGTCGCGCACCTCGCGGGCGCGCTCGGCAAGCCGCTGTGGGTCATGCTGCCGTTCGCGGCCGACTGGCGCTGGTTCACCGGCGACGACTGTCCGTGGTATCCGCGAGCCAGGATCGCCCGCCAGCCGGCCCCGGGCGCGTGGCGCGACGTGGCGGCCTCGGTGGCCGACATGCTGCGCAACGCATGACCGCAAGCGAAAAAGGGAGCGCATCGCGCTCCCTTTTCGATGTGATGCGCGGCCGACACCGCGCGATATACCGGCCGCCGTCAGGCTGACTTGTACTGGTTGCGCGCATCGGCCGTGCGATACAGCACGAGCGTCGCGATCAGGCCGCAGATCGCGGCCACGCTCAGCCACAGCCCCGGCGCCGCCTTGTTGCCCGTCTGGTGGATCAGCAGCGTCGAGATCGCCGGCGTGAAGCCGCCGATCGTCGTGGCCAGGCTGTACGCGAGCGAGAAGCCGGCCGTCCGCACGTCGGCCGGCATCACTTCGGTCAGCGCGACGACCATCGCGCCGTTGTACGACGCGTACAGGAACGACAGCCACAGCTCGACCGCGAGCAGCCGCAGGAACGACGGATCGCCGACGAGCCACAGCACGGCCGGATAAGCCGACACCAGCGTCAGCACGGTGAAGGCGATCAGCACCGGGCGGCGACCGATGCGGTCGGACAGCGCGCCGGACAGCGGCAGCCACACGAGATTCGAGATCCCGACGCAAACGGTCACGACGAGCGCGTCGAGCGACGACAGGTGCAGCACTTCCTTGCCGAAGGTCGGCGTGTAGGCGGTAATCATGTAGAACGACACCGTCGTCATGATCACCATCCCCATGCCGGCCACCACGACACCCCAGTTGTCGAGCATCGAGCGCATGATCT
>NZ_BCPP01001505.1:0-961 GCF_016586125.1 Burkholderia sp. E168m23 | reverse complement strand
GACTCGAGCGCGGGAATGATCCCCTCGATCCGGCAGCAGTCGTGAAACGCCTTCAACGCTTCCGCGTCGGTGATCGGCACGTACTGCGCGCGGCCGCTGTCCTTCAGCCATGCGTGCTCGGGACCGACGCCCGGATAATCGAGGCCCGCCGACACCGAATGCGTCTCGATGATCTGGCCGTTGTCGTCCTGCAGCAGGTACGTGCGGTTGCCGTGCAGCACGCCGGGGCTGCCGGCGATCAGCGAGGCAGCGTGATGGCCCGTGTCGAGGCCGTCGCCGGCCGCTTCGACGCCGATCAGTTGCACCGAGGTATCGTCGATGTACGGATAGAAGATGCCCATCGCGTTCGACCCGCCGCCGACGCACGCGATCACCGCGTCCGGCTGGCGGCCGGCGAGCTCGGGCATCTGCACCTTGCACTCGTCACCGATCACGCGCTGGAAGTCGCGCACCATCATCGGGTACGGGTGCGGGCCCGCGACCGTGCCGATGATGTAGAACGTGCTTTCGATATTCGTGACCCAGTCGCGCATCGCTTCGTTCAGCGCGTCCTTCAGCGTGCGCGAACCCGATTCGACCGGCACGACGGTCGCGCCCAGCAGCTTCATCCGGTAGACGTTCGCGGCCTGCCGGCGCACGTCCTCCGAGCCCATGTAGACGACGCACTCCATCCCGAAGCGCGCGCAGATCGTCGCGGTCGCGACGCCGTGCTGGCCGGCGCCCGTTTCCGCGATCACGCGCTTCTTGCCCATGCGCTTCGCGAGCAGCGCCTGGCCGATCACGTTGTTGATCTTGTGCGCACCCGTGTGGTTCAGGTCTTCGCGCTTCAGGTAGATCTGCGCGCCGCCGAGCATCTCGCTCCAGCGCTGCGCGTGATAGATCGGCGACGGGCGGCCGACGAAATACTTCAGCTCGCGCTCGAATTCGGCGACGAAGTCGGGATCGTTCTGGAACTTTTCAT
>NZ_BCPP01001504.1:0-962 GCF_016586125.1 Burkholderia sp. E168m23 | reverse complement strand
GTGCTCGCGCACACGCCAGTACGCATAGGCGCCGGCGAGCAGCGCGAACCACGCGAGCCCGAGGCTCCATCCGCCCAGCAGACCCGACAACCAGGTATCGCCGACATACAGTCGCGCGAAGCCGCCGAGCACGATCCACAGCACGACCGCCGTCACGACCGGTATGCGCCACAGCGCGGGCCGGTCGCGCGTGAGCGCCCAGCCGAGGCCGCTGCTCGCGAGGATCGCGAACGCGGCGTCGGCGTCGGGCAGCGCCACGTGCAGCGCGCCGGGCGGCAGGCTCGCGGGCGTCGCGCCGGGCACGCTCGCGCCGAACACCGGCACGAGCGCAACGGCGACACCGATCGTCGCGAGCCACCAGGCCGCCGTCAGCCAGCAGCGATGGATCATCAGCCACACGAGGAACGCGGCCGCGACGATCAGCCCCGTGTCGTGCCCATGCAGCACGGCGAGCGCACTCATCACGGCGTCGCCGGGTGGCGTGCGCAGGTTCTGCAGGAACGCATACAGCGCAATGTCCACATGCATCAGCGGATCGTTCGCGACGACGTCCTGCACGATCCCCGCGAACAGCCATACGCAGCCGATGAACAGCAGCGCGAGCACGGGCACCGCGCCGGGCAGCCCGCGCAAGTACGCGATCCCGTCGTGCAGCCGCGCGCCGAATCGCGGCCAGCGGCGCGCGCATGCATGCACGGTTTGGACGAGCGCGCGGCGCAGCAACGGCCAGCCGCGCCGCAGCGCGACGCGCACACCGATCCACACGAGCGCGACCAGCCCGGCCACGACCAGCAGGATCGCGGCGACCCGCACGCTGATCGCCGCGGCCAGCGCAGCCGACGCGCCGAACAGGATGCCGGGCGCGACGTGCACGGGCGCCCACACGAGCGCGGAGATCACGTTGACTGGATAGAACGACCGGCGCGGCAGCGTCGCGCAGCCGACGATGACCGGCACGACCG
>NZ_BCPP01001503.1:0-962 GCF_016586125.1 Burkholderia sp. E168m23 | reverse complement strand
AGATGACTTGCTCCGGGATCTTCGTGAACGTGACGCGCGCGACAGCAATCGCGCGGCCGCGCCGCTGAAGCCTGCGGCAGACGCCAAGCTGCTCGATACGTCGGCACTTTCGGTCGATGAAGCCGTCGACCAGGTGCTGCAGTGGTACCGGGCGCTCGGCCAGCCCGCCTGAGAAGGCGAGCAGCGGTAGGTGCTCCGCGTCGCAAGCGCGGAGCGTGTTTCGAACCCTTAACCCCGTGTGGTCCTCGATCTGGCCCTTTCAGCCTGCCATTCCGGCCGGCGTGGCACAGCGAGCCATGCACAATCAGATTTTTATGTCCGACCTGCAAACCTCCACCCCGAATACCGAATCCTTTGCGGCTCTGTTCGAAGAGTCGCTGACCCGCCAAGACATGCGCGCCGGCGAAGTGATTTCCGCCGAAGTCGTGCGCGTCGACCACAACTTCGTGGTCGTCAATGCAGGCCTGAAGTCCGAGGCTTACATTCCGATCGAGGAATTCCTGAACGATCAGGGCGAGGTTGAGGTGCAGTCGGGCGATTTCGTGTCCGTCGCGATCGACGCACTCGAAAACGGCTACGGCGACACGATCCTGTCGCGCGACAAGGCGAAGCGCCTTGCATCGTGGCTGTCGCTGGAAAAGGCGCTCGACAACAACGAGCTCGTCACCGGCACGATCACCGGCAAGGTGAAGGGCGGCATGACCGTGATGGTCAACGGCATCCGCGCGTTCCTGCCGGGTTCGCTGGTCGACACGCGTCCGGTCAAGGACACGACCCCGTACGAAGGCAAGACGCTCGAGTTCCGCGTGATCAAGCTCGATCGCAAGCGTAACAACGTCGTGCTGTCGCGTCGTGCAGTGATCGAAGCAACCCAAGGCGAAGAGCGCGCGAAGCTGCTCGAGACGCTGAAGGAAGGCGCGATCGTCAACGGCGTGGTCAAGAACATCACCGACTACGGCGCG
>NZ_BCPP01001502.1:0-963 GCF_016586125.1 Burkholderia sp. E168m23 | reverse complement strand
GACACCCCGCGCCCGACCGCCTGCCAGCCGACGATCAGATGATTGTCGCGCCGCGCGACGACGCGCACGAATCCGTCGGTCGCCTGCAACGTCATCGCCCGCCCGTTCGCGGCGAACGGAAACGACGCGCTCAGGCAATCGACGCCGGCCGCATGTGCATCGTCCGGCGACCAGCCGGCCGTCACGATCTCGGGATCGGTGAAGCACACGGCTGGAATCGACGCGGGCGTGAACTGGCGACGCCGGCCGGCGATCAGCTCGGCCACCATCTCCCCTTGCGCCATCGCGCGATGCGCGAGCATCGGCTCGCCCGCGACGTCGCCGATCGCCCACACGTTGCGCATCGACGTCCGGCAGGCGTCGTCGATCCGCAGCGCGCGGCCATTGCGATCGAGCATCAGCGTCTCGAGCCCGAATCCGTCGACGCGCGGCCTGCGGCCGACGGCAACCAGCACGCGATCGGCCGGCAGCGTCTGCTCGGCGCCGTCGGCCGCCCGCACGCGCACCGCGCCGTGCGCGTCCAGCCCGAGCACGGTGCGGCCGAGCCACAGCCGCACGCCGAGGCGCGCGAGCGAATCGGCCACCGGCCGCACGAGTTCGGCATCGTACGCAGGCAGCACGCGCTCGGCCGCCTCGACGACGCTGACGTCGACGCCGAGCTTGCGATAGACGATCCCGAGTTCGAGCCCGATATAGCCGGCCCCGACGACGACCAGCCGCTTCGGCAGCGTCGCGGGCGACAGCGCGTCGGTGGACGACACGACGTGCCCGCCGAACGGCATCGACGGCAGTTCGACCGGCTCGGAACCGGTTGCGAGCAACAGGTGCTCGCAACCGATCCGCACCGCATGGCCGCCGCTGACGACCTCGACGGTCTTGCCGTCGATCACGCGGGCTTCGCCGTGCAGCACGCGCACGCCGTTCTTCTTGAGCAGCGCGCCGACGCCGCGCGTCAGCCGGTCG
>NZ_BCPP01001501.1:0-964 GCF_016586125.1 Burkholderia sp. E168m23 | reverse complement strand
GTGCCGCACGAGCGGCAGGATCTGGTCGTCGTTCACGCCGCGCTCGATCACTGCGTTGACCTTGACCGGCGCGAGCCCGGCCGCATGCGCGGCTTCGATGCCGGCCAGCACGCGCGCCACCGGCACGTCGGCGTCGCTCATCCGGCGGAATACCGCGTCGTCGAGCGCATCGAGGCTCACGGTCACGCGCGACAGCCCCGCATCGCGCAACGCGCGTGCCTTCGCGGCGAGCAGCGAGCCGTTGGTCGTCAGCGCGATTTCGACGGGCTTGCCGTCGACGGTCGTCAACGCGGCCAGCCGTTCGATCAGTGCTTCGAGATTGCGGCGCAGCAGCGGCTCGCCGCCCGTGATGCGGATCTTCTCGACGCCGAGCGACGTAAAGGCGCGGGCGATCTTTTCCAGTTGCGCGAACGACAATCGCTCGGACGACGGCATGAACGCGTAGTCGGCGCCGAAGCTCTCGCGCGGCATGCAGTAGCCGCAGCGGAAATTGCACTGGTCGATGACGGACAGGCGCAAGTCGCGCAGCGGACGGCCGAGCGTGTCGGACGGGCGGGGGACAGCGCCGGGCGATGCGTCGCCGGATGAGGCGGCGGCGGCCGGCGCGGCGGAAACGATGGCATTCACGATCGGGTCGTCGGCCTGCATGAAGTAAGCGAAGGGGCGTCGCCGCTCGGCCGTGCGGATGCCGACGTGTCGGCGCACAGGTCGTGACGAGCCTCATCGTGAGCATAGTCCGCGGGGTTTTGTCGGCAGAGACACAATCCCGCCCGAATTGCAGGAATACAGTTCGCCGCGCGAGAGGCGCGACAGGCGCGGCCAATCGGGCGACGAATGGGGCGAAGGCACCGCATCGGGCGGCTATCCGGCGTCGCGCTCATGCGAGCCAGCGCGCGAATTCGTAGTACGGAACAGCGTCGCCGCGCGCGATGGCGCGCCCGGCCGGCAGCCGCGCGAGCCCGCT
>NZ_BCPP01001500.1:0-964 GCF_016586125.1 Burkholderia sp. E168m23 | reverse complement strand
GCCGCAATCGGAGTGAGCGGCAGCGCTGCTGCATTGTCCATTCCGCCGTCGAGGCACGATTGGTGCGCTGCAGCGCATGCGTGTCGCGACCATTTCGGGTCACATCCGTTAGACGAATCCGTCTATTTCGCTTTGCTGAGCAATACCGGCGACCGCGCGATTTTGTTGACCGGCATCGCACGAAATCCGTGCATTTTTAGCCGCTGCGGGTAAACGCGAAAGTCGCTGAAAGCGACGTGAAATGCAAACGTTTCACGAATCGAAGCATTCCTGAAAGGTGTGCGCTGCACCGCTTGCGTGCGAAATATTTCCAAATTTTTCAAAGCTGATCGGCTCGCGTATATTGGCCAGCGCCTCGGCTCATCGGCCGCAATCGAGGCGGGGGGTGGCTTATCCGGCTGCTCGACACAAAAAACATCCGAGAAGAAGGAACGCAACGATGCCAGCGAGCAAAGCGAAGCTGTTGTTGGGAGTGGTGTGTTCTTCGCTGATTCTGACGGCCTGCAATGACGACGTGACGTCGTCGTCTGCAGCGAGCGCCGCGAATTCAGCCGATCCTGCCGGTCAGGTCGACCGCGCGTACAACGATCCGAACAGTTATTCGTCGAGTGCGAACGCGTCGCTCGACGCATCCGCCGCGGTCGAGAAGGCCGCCGTCACGCACCATCAGATCACGCTGAACGGCAAGACGATCCGGTACACGGCCACCGCCGGCCACCTCGTCGCCCGCAATCCGCAGACGGGCGCGCCCGAAGCCTCGTTCTTCTACGTCGCCTACACGGCCGACAACCAGCCCGCGGCGAAGCGGCCCGTCACGTTCCTGTACAACGGTGGCCCCGGTTCGGCCTCGGTGTGGCTGCACCTCGGCTCGTTCGGCCCGCGCCGGATCCAGACCGGCGACCCGAACGCGAACACGTCGACGTTCCCGTTCGTCGACAACCAGGAAACCCTGCTCGACACGACC
>NZ_BCPP01001499.1:0-963 GCF_016586125.1 Burkholderia sp. E168m23 | reverse complement strand
TTATAACTTCGTATAATGTATGCTATACGAAGTTATTACGGCCCGTTCAAGGACGCCGACGATCTCGCGAACCGCGTGAAGGGCCTCGGTACCAAGTCGGTCGGGCATCTCGAGGAAAACGGCCTGACGATCGGCGGCGCGTCGACGCCGCCGAAGGGTGTGAAGCTGTCGAAACCGGCCGCGACGACGTCCGCGACCACGTCGACCACGACGTCGGCAGGCACCGCCGCGACGTCCACGACCGCGACGGCCGGCACGACGACCGCGGCGCCCGCGCCGGCGGCTAGTGCACCGGACGCGGCCGCCAAGCCGGCCAAGACCAAGCGCGCGTCGAAGAAGGAAAAGGCGGCAGCGGCGGCAGCGGCATCCGCCGACGCGGGTGCGAGCGCACCGGCGGCCGCGTCGTCCACGAAGGCAACGAAGGGTTCGAAGAAGAAGAGCAAGAAGGACAAGGCAGCCTCCGCCGCCGCGGCGTCGGGCGCCTGATGTGCGCCGCGCGCGCGACGGCGTGCGCGCGGCATTCGTTCAACGGGCGCCGTCGTCACGGCGCCCTTTTCAGTGAAGGTGAAGAACCATGGGTCTCCTCGACATCGTTGGCGGTCTGATCGGCGGCCAGGCCGGCGGCAACTCGCAAAGCGCGCTGATCACGACCGCGCTCGAATTCATCAACAACCAGCCGGGCGGCCTGAACGGGCTGATCGAGAAGTTCAAGGCCGGCGGTGCCGGCGAGATCATCGGTTCGTGGGTCGGCACCGGCGAAAACCAGCCGATCTCGCCGGACACGCTGCAGAACGTGCTCGGCTCGGACGTCGTCGGCTCGCTCGCGAGCAAGGTCGGCATCGATCCGTCGCAGGCGTCGTCGATCCTCGCGCAGGTGCTGCCGCACGTCGTCAACGGCGCGACGCCGAACGGTGAAGTGCCGGCCAGCGGCCAGGTGGACACGTCGAACGTGCTCGGCACGCT
>NZ_BCPP01001498.1:0-970 GCF_016586125.1 Burkholderia sp. E168m23 | reverse complement strand
CGTGACGATCACGATCGTATGGCCGAGCGCGTTCAGCTCGTGCAGGATGCGGATCACGTCCTGGCCGCTTTTCGTGTCGAGCGCGCCGGTCGGTTCGTCCGCGAGGATCACCTGGCCGCCGTTCATCAGCGCGCGCGCGATGCTCACGCGCTGCTGCTGGCCGCCGGACAGTTGGCCGGGCCGGTGATGCGCGCGATCCGCGAGCCCGAGGCGCGCGAGCAGTTCGCGGGCGCGGGCGTGCCGATCGGCGCGCGGGGTGCCCGCGTAGATCGCCGGCATTTCGAGGTTCGCGACCGCGTCGACGTGCGGCAGCAGGTGATAGCGCTGGAACACGAAGCCGAAGTGCTCGCGGCGCAGCTGCGCGAGTTCGTCGCTGTCGAGCATGTGCGTGTCACGTCCGCCGACCGTGTACGTGCCTTCGCTCGGATGATCGAGGCAGCCGAGGATGTTCATCAGCGTCGACTTGCCGGAGCCCGACGCGCCGACGATCGCGACGATCTCGCCCGCGCCGATCGACAGGTTGACGTTGTTCAGCACGACGACGTCCTTGTCGCCGGCCGGAAAGCGTCGCGTGACGGCGGCGAGTTTCAGCAGGGGCTGGCGCATCGTTACACCACGTCCGACAGCGGCGCGCGCTCGTCCGCCGACGCTTCGCCGATCACGACACGCTCGCCGTCCTTCAGGCCGGCCAGTACTTCGACGCGCACGTTGTTGTTGATGCCGATGCGGACGTGGCGCGTTTCCGTGCTGCCGTCGGCGCGCAGCACGCGTACCGCGACGGTGCCGTCCTTGCGCTTCTCGCCGAGCGCGGCGGCCGGGATGCTGAGCGCGTTGCGCGCGTTGCCGAGCACGATGTTGACCTGCGCGGTCATCGCGATGCGCAGCCGGTGCTCGGGATTCGGCACGTCGAACAGCGCGTTGTAGAACACCGCGGCGTTCGGCTTCGCGCCGCCGCCGGCCCCTCCGCCGA
>NZ_BCPP01001497.1:0-980 GCF_016586125.1 Burkholderia sp. E168m23 | reverse complement strand
CGTCGTTCCCGGCTCGATCCGGCTGGGCAAGCTGCATGTCGTGCTGCAACTGGCCATGGGCTGGGAAGGCGGGCACCTGCACGAGTTCGTCTTCGGCGAAACCAACTATGGTGAACCTGATGACTTCGGATTCCAGAGCGATCCACCAATGCTCAATGAAGCACGGGTCACACTGTCGAAGGCGCTCGGCGGGCTGAAGTCATTTACCTATATCTACGACTACGGTGACAACTGGCAGCATCGGATCAAAGTCGAGAAGGCGCTGGTGCCTGATCCAGACATGCGCCGGCCGATGTGCCTGGACGGGCAGAATGCGTGTCCACCGGAAGACGTCGGGGGAGTGCCAGGATATGCCGACTTCCTCGGAGCGATCACCGATCCGACGCACGAGGAGCACGACCACTTCCTCGAGTGGTGTGGCGGCAGCTTCGATCCCGCCGCCTTTGATCTCGTGCTCGCGAATCAGCGCCTCTCAGAGGTCAAGTTCTGATCGTCAAGACGGCCTCAGATTGACGCTTACTAAGCAATTGAATCGCCGGAGATAGAAGCGATTGAGGGAATGGGATGCAGGGATTGATTGCGTGGGTGAGATGCTAATGCAGTAGCGTTGGTAAGGCTTCACCCCGCCATGCACATTTCCGCCGTTGAAATGCAAAAACCCCCGCCTTTCGGGCGGGGGTTCTTGGCTTGAGGGGAGCCTGACGATTACCTACTTTCACACGGGAATCCGCACTATCATCGGCGTAGAGTCGTTTCACGGTCCTGTTCGGGATGGGAAGGGGTGGGACCGACTCGCTATGGTCATCAGGCAAAGAGGGTTGTTCTGCTGGCGTGGCCAACAGAACCAATCTGGGAAGAAGCAGTAATTTAGGTTGTGAGCTGTATCTCACACGTACGCGGTACTTCAACCGCAGTACGTCGAGTGCCTTGCACTCGACGCTCGATGTCCGTAAGCGCTAAAGCGCTAACGGGCATCGAGA
>NZ_BCPP01001496.1:0-981 GCF_016586125.1 Burkholderia sp. E168m23 | reverse complement strand
CGACCGATGAACGACACACCATGCGCCGGCTCATCGGTTCGTCCGGCCATGGGCCGGACAGGTGTCGATCGGTACGCGCTGAGGCGCACCGGTCGTGGCCGCTTAGCGGCGCGGCTGCCCGCTTCGCGGCGGACGCGGGGAATTCGCGTCCTTGTGCCGGAAGTTGATGCGGCCCTTGGTGAGGTCGTACACCGACAGTTCCAGCGTCACGCGATCGCCCGCGAGAATGCGGATGTGGTTCTTGCGCATGCGGCCCGACGCGTACGCGCCAACCACGACGCCGTTTTCCAGCGTGACACGATATTTGCTGTCCGGCAGCACTTCGTCGACGATTCCGTCCAGTTCCAGCAGTTCTTCTTTTGCCAAACCAATTCCTCCAGACAAGGTGATTGACCGCGGCCGCGGCGACTGCCCGGCGCCGGCTCCCGCAAACGGGACGGCGGCCGGCAGGCAGCCGGGATCGGTTCGTTCAGACGGGCCTCGGGCCTGTCTTGCGATCGGAGCCCGGCGCGTTGCGGCGTTCGGGCGGTCAGTGGCTGCGGCGCCAGCAGCGCCGCGCAAGTCGGGACCGCGCCAGCTGAAGCATGGCGGCGGTCTGCTCGGGTTGATGCGTTGAAGCGGTGATGCGCTCGCGAAACGACGTGCGTGTCACGAGGGCGTTGCGTCGCATGCGGTTCAGGCATGCGATGAGGGAGGCGTCACGACCGATGCATCGTGAATGTCGCGATGCATCGGTCGTGCGCATCGGAACGCGCCGGCCGCCGTGAAGCGGCGCCCCGCGCGATACTCCATCCGGCAGCGGCCGCCGCTTGGCGACCGATGCCGATGCGGCTTACTGCGGCGTGATGTTCGACGCTTGCAGACCCTTCGGGCCACGCTTCACTTCGAAGCTGACCTTCTGGCCTTCGGCCAGGGTCTTGAAGCCCGTGCCGCGAATTTCCGAGAAATGGGCGAACAGATCGTCGCCGCCGTTGTCCGGGG
>NZ_BCPP01001495.1:0-987 GCF_016586125.1 Burkholderia sp. E168m23 | reverse complement strand
GCACATCGGCTCGACGGCGGTGCGGCTCGGCGAATCGACCAGCCTGTCGGTGCTGAACCTCGACGACACGACGACGCAATTGAAGGTGGGGCTCGGCACCGTGTCGACGCACGTGCGCGATCTGCCGGCCGGCGGATCGTACGAAATCGACACGCCGAACCTCGCGCTCGGCATCACGGGCCCCGGCGACTATCGCGTCGATGTCGCGCCGAACGGCGCGAGCACGACGGTGACGGTGCGCAGCGGCAGCGCGACCGTATACGGCAGCAACGGCCAGTATCCGCTGTCGCCCGGCCAGCAGGTCGTGTTCACCGGCACCGACCTGCAGGTCGCGCAGCAATCGCCCGCACCGGGCCCCGACGCGCTCGACCAGTGGGCCGCCAGCCGCGACGCGGCCGAAGCGCGCTCGGTGTCGGCCCGCTACGTGTCCCGCGACATTCCCGGCTACCAGGATCTCGATGCGAACGGCACGTGGCGCGAAACCCCGAATTACGGCGCGGTATGGGTGCCGAACGACACGCCGGCCGACTGGGCGCCGTACCACGACGGCCACTGGATCTGGCAGGCGCCGTGGGGCTGGACCTGGGTCGACGACGCCCCGTGGGGCTTCGCGCCGTATCACTACGGCCGCTGGGCGTACGTGGACGACAGCTGGGCATGGGTACCCGGCCCGATGGCAGTGAGCCAGCCGCCCGTCTATGCGCCGGCGCTCGTCGCGTTCGTGGGCGGCGGGGGCGGCGGCGGTTCCGACTGGAATGTGGCGCTGACGGTCGGCGGCGTCGCGGCGGCCGGCTGCGCATGGTTCGCCCTCGGGCCGGGCGAGCCGTGGCATCCCGGCTGGGGCGGCTGGAGCCCGCACTACTACGACCGCGTCAACCGCAACATCGTGGTGAACAACGTCAACGTGAACAAGACCGTGAACGTGACGAACATCACCAATATCACCAACATCAACAAGACGTACGTGAACTTCCGCGCGCCGCACGC
>NZ_BCPP01001494.1:0-988 GCF_016586125.1 Burkholderia sp. E168m23 | reverse complement strand
GGTATGTCGCTAGGATGAAGCGGGTTTCATGTTTCGGGCCGTTTCGATAACGGCGCTGTCACGCCCGCTGCCTAAATTGGGCGCCATCGCATCGCGCACGAGCGGCCATGTTGCCCCGGGCCGGCGATGCGAGCAGACCGATCCACTCCAACGAAACCATCATGAAGAAATATCTGGCAATTCCGGCGGCGGTCGCCTGCCTGCTGGCGAGCGCGGCGCATGCGCAGAGCAGCGTGACGCTGTACGGCACGATCGACGCGGGCCTGGACTACATCAGCAACCAGAAATCGGCCGCGGGCGCGGGGCCCGTCTACGGTGTCCAGAGCGGCAACGTCAGCACGTCGCGCTGGGGGCTGCGCGGCAACGAGGATCTCGGCGGCGGGCTGGCCGCCGTGTTCACCCTCGAGAACGGCTTCAACGTCGCGAACGGCAAGCTTGGCAACGGTGGCGACGAATTCGGCCGCCAGGCGTGGGTGGGCCTCGCGAGCCGCCAGTGGGGTACGGTGACGCTCGGCCGCCAGTACGATTTCCTGGTCGACTTCGTCGCGCCGCTGTCGGCGACGGGGTCGGGATTCGGCGGCAACCTCGTCGATCATCCGTACGACAACGACAACCTCGCCAACGACACGCGGATGAACAACGCGGTGAAGTTCCGCAGTGCGAACTACGGCGGCTTCACGTTCGGCGGTGCGTACGGCTTCAGCAATCAAGGCGGCGGATTCAGCAACGACAACGCGTACAGCGTCGGTGCGCAGTACGTGAACGGCCCGGTCGACCTCGCCGTCGCGTACCTGCAGTCGAACCAGCCGGGCGGCGTCGACGCGCCGCAGAACACCGGCGGGTCGCTGAGCAGCGCCGATGGCGATGCGATGCTGACCGGCGGCCGCTGGCGCACGTTCGGCGCCGGCGCGCACTATGCGTTCGACCATGCCGCGATCGGCTTCGTCTACACCAGAACGATCCTGAACGACCCGCGCGAGCTGTCGCA
>NZ_BCPP01001493.1:0-989 GCF_016586125.1 Burkholderia sp. E168m23 | reverse complement strand
CCTCACCTCAAGCTTCCCGGATCATCTCACCTGTGCGCATCGCCGGCTTCCCGGTCAGGTTTGCGCAAAACGGGCGACGGCTTCGAAGCGGGACGGCCACGCGCCCGAAGCGTGCTCGCACTCAGGGCACGCGACTTCAAAACCCTCGTCGCCATGTGACAGCTCCGGTTCGCCGTCGCAATGCGGGCACCGCGCCGGGGCCGGAATCTCCTGATCCAGCGAGGTGCCGATTGCGGCATACGCGTCCGCGTCCAGTTGTCCGGCATCGGCCAGGCGCCGCAGCAGCGCGGCGATTTCCGGATTCATCCCGCGGTTCGCGCGCAACGAATTCACGTCGCGCGTGGCGCGTTCCAGTTCGTCGCTCTGGCTGCGCAACTGTTCCTCGAGCCGATCAGCACGCGCCTTGGCAGAACTCAACTGCTGCAGGAAATCGAATTCCTTGCGCTGAACGTCGCGCAACCCGCTCTGGTAGGTCGACGCCATGCTGCGCAATGAGTCCAGTTCGACCAGCATCGGCTTGACGCGGCGTTCGGCTTCCGCCACCGCATCCTTGATTTGCTGCGCGTAGTGCTCGGTGCGCTGTTGCAATTCGGCTTGCAAAGCATCGATGCGGTCACGCAGCGCAGCGTTCTGCGCCTGTTCGGCATCGATGCGGCCGGCGGCCGCGGCCAACTCCTTTTCGAGTCGGGCGACTGTGGTGAGCAAGGTTGCTTCGCTTGCCGAACCGTGGGTCGTTTGCGACGCGAGCTGAATTTCGAGTTCGGTCACCCGCGCCTGCAATTGCTCGTTTCTCGCTTCCCCGCGCGCGAGCGCACCTTCAAGCGTTTCCTGGCGGATGGTCGCGTCGCGCAAGCGCTGTTCGGCGTCGGCCATGTCGGCGCGAACCTGTTCGCGGTCGGCGTCGAGGCTGTCGCGCGCCGCTTTCAATGCCTCTTCATAGAGTGCGCCGAGCAACGCGCCGGCTTTTTCCTCGACGGCTTTCGGGATCG
>NZ_BCPP01001492.1:0-990 GCF_016586125.1 Burkholderia sp. E168m23 | reverse complement strand
TAAAGCCGAGCGGATTGACATCTAAGGCGAGCGAGAGGGCTCCCGTGCGGTAGTGAATGTCGCGCCCGGCCTCTCGGTAAGCCCACTGCACACGCGCACAAGACCCCCTAGATTCCCGGTGACGTGACGAAAAAGGTCACAGAGTCAACAAGGTGAGCCCATGTGATTGGATAGGGGGAGGCTCCACATTCTCGCGGGGAAGCTTTCGAGAACTGTACCGGGCGGCCTTTGGGCCAGCCCCAGGGAGGAACCGGGAGCCTCCCAAAACACACACCTGATTCATGAGATGCACCCAATTAGATGAAGAGACCCAGTACACAGCAAACTACGTGCGGGGGGAGATGCTTAGGGCGTCCCGTATTCGCTCTCCTGATCTTGCAAGACCGATGCGCCGTCGCGATACTTAACTCAACGCAATGAACGTCGGGGGGAGCAAATGAGTGTCGCGACAAAACCGCAGGCAACCAATGCAGTAGACAAGAGTGTTGCGGCCAAGTGGTCGGCGCCGTTGGCGAAAGCGGGATGGACTTCTTTCCCGAACATCATTTTCGAGCGTCAGCAGGCGTTGGGCCTTACCCCGCTCGATATCAATATTTTGATTCACCTCGCTGGCTACTGGTGGAGGCCCGGAGAACATGCACGCCCGTCTAAGGGTACTTTGGCGAGGGCAATCGGTGTAGCTCCACGCACAATACAAAAGCGAATTGCGGCGATGGAGGCTGCTGGATTCATCAAACGTATTTACCGCACGACGAGCGTCGGTGACAACGACACGAACGAGTATGACTTGAGCGGTTTGATCAAGGCAGCTAAGCCTTTCGCCGAAGAAAAGATCGCGGAGCGTGAGCGGAGGCAGAAGGAACAAACCGACCGCTTGACGCGTAAGAAGCCCTTGGCAATCGTCAAAGGCGGGAAGGCATAAGCAATACGCAGCATAGCTCAAGAGGATAGAGCGCTGATGCAGAGCCACTCGCGGACAGTGGTTGTACG
>NZ_BCPP01001491.1:0-991 GCF_016586125.1 Burkholderia sp. E168m23 | reverse complement strand
ACGAAGCCGGCCTGCACCTGCGTCTTGCGCTCGCACAGCGCCCGCACGAATTCGCGATTCGCGCCGAGCTGCTTCAGCGCAACCACGTCGGCGAGCCCGGTGTCGCGGGCCTGCCGATACTCCGGTGTCTGACGCATGAAGCCGCGGAACAGGTCGTTGCGCAGCCCGCAGCCGGACGGCCCGCGCCATGCGCCGTCGGCGATCGCCTGCAGCCGTTCGGTCTGCCGCGTCAGCGCCTGCGTGGCCATGTCCTGCAGCCGCGCATCGAGCGTCGTGCGCACGACGAGGCCGTCGGAGTAGAGATCATAGTTGTTGCGGTCGGCCCACGCGATCAGCCACTTGCGCAGTTGCACCGCGAAATGCGGCGCGAGACCGGGCTGTGACGTCTGCGGTTCGAAGTCGACGCGCAGCGGCTGGCGCTGCAGTTTCGCGAACTGCTGCGGCGACAGCATGCCCATCTGCGCCATCCGGCCGAGCACGACGTTGCGCCGCTGGACCGCGCGTTCCGGATTCAGCACCGGGTTGTAGTAGCTGTTGCCCTTCAGCATCCCGACGAGCGTCGCGCTTTCCGTGAGGTCGAGCTGGTCCGCCGACTTGCCGAAGTAGGTGCGCGCGGCCATTTCGACGCCGTACGCGTTGTACAGGAACGGCACCGTGTTCAGGTAGGTTTCGAGAATCTCGTCCTTGCTGTACACCGCTTCGATCTTGAACGCGGTGATCAGCTCCTTCACCTTGCGCGTGAGCGTCGGCGCGCGGCCGACTTCGTCGGGATACAGGTTGCGCGCCAGCTGCTGCGTGATCGTCGAGCCGCCCTGCCGGTCGCCCGAGAACGTATGCAGGCCGGCCGCGAGCGTGCGGCGCCAGTCGATGCCGTGATGCGCGTAGAAGCGGTGGTCCTCGGTCGCGATCAGCGCATCGATCATGTGCGGCGAGATCTGCTTGAGCGGCACCCATTCGCGGTTTACCGGCCGGAATTCGGCGATCAGCTGGC
>NZ_BCPP01001490.1:0-996 GCF_016586125.1 Burkholderia sp. E168m23 | reverse complement strand
AGGTGACGGCCGTCACGATGCAGAGCGTCGCGGCGCCCGAGCAGACCCAGGCCGCGTACGCCGAAGTCGCGAAGGCGCGGGACGAGCGCGAGGCCGCGAAGCGCGCCGCGCAGGCGTATGCAAGCGACCTGCTGCCGAAGGCGCAGGGCGATGCGGCGAAGCTCATCGACGAAGCGAAGGCGTATGCCGATCGCGTGGTCACCGAAGCCGAAGGCGACGCGGACCGCTTCAAGCAGGTCTACGCGCAGTATTCGAAGGCGCCGGCGGTCATCCGCGAGCGGATGTACCTCGAGACGATGCAGGAAATCTATTCGAACGCGACGAAGGTGTTCGTCGGCAACAAGGGCGGCAACAGCGTCGTGTATCTGCCGCTCGACAAGCTCGTCGAGCAGGGGCGGCAAAACGCCGCGGCGTCGACCGGCGCATCCGCGCCCGATGCGGCGTCGGCACCGGCCGCAACGGCGCCCTCGGCAGCCGCTGCCGCGCCGGCGAGCGCCGCACCGGCCGCCACCGCGTCGGGTGTCGACGTGCTGCGATCGCGGGACGCGTTTCGCAGCCGGTCGCGTGAAGACGATACGAAGTAACGGGGAGCGCAGAACATGAACCGAATCATTGCGCTCGTCGTCGCAATCGTGATCGTTGCCTTCGCGGCATCGTCGACGGTCCTGACCGTCGATCCGCGCCATGCGGCCGTGCTGTCGGGCCGCGACGGTACGCAGCCGGAGCTCGCGGGCCCCGGCGTCCACTTCAAGCTGCCGCCGCCGCTGCAGACGGCCACGCTGATCGACACGCGCCTGCAGTCGCTCGAGTCGGCCGATCCGCTGCAGCTGGCAACCGAAGACAAGCATGACCTGCTCGTCGCGTATGCGGTGAAGTACCGGATCAGCGATCCGATGAAATATTTCACGGCGGCGGGCGGCGATCCGGCCGCGGCGGTCGAACGACTGTCGGGCGCGCTGAAGAGCGCGCTCGGCGACGCATTCGGCAAGCGCGCGC
>NZ_BCPP01001489.1:0-1003 GCF_016586125.1 Burkholderia sp. E168m23 | reverse complement strand
ATACCGGTCAGCGTCGCGGGCGCGTCGCCGTGGTTCTTC
The DNA here is from genome assembly GCF_016586125.1 of Burkholderia sp. E168m23. Classification (NCBI taxonomy): domain Bacteria; kingdom Pseudomonadati; phylum Pseudomonadota; class Betaproteobacteria; order Burkholderiales; family Burkholderiaceae; genus Burkholderia; species Burkholderia sp. E168m23. The sequence continues at coordinate 964 of NZ_BCPP01001489.1, read as the reverse complement.
AGCGTGAAGTAGCCGGAGGACGGCACCGTCGCCGGCATGGTGCGAATCCAGCACGCATCGGCCTGGATGGTCGACGCGGCGAAGGTGGCGGTGGCGTGCAGCGCCAGCGCCACGAGCAGGCCGGTCGGAATCGAGCGTTTCATCATGTGTTCTCCTGATTGGGTGCGATGCCGCGGGCATCGATGCGAATGTGCTCGGCACGAAGCACCGATGCGCATCGCGTGCGTGACATGCGTTACTTCAGCGTGAATGCGTAGCGGCCGTGCGTGCGATGGCCGTCGCTGGCCACCGCGATCCATGCGACCGTGTAGGTGCCGGGCTTCAGGCTCGCCAGTGCGACGTGCATCCGCTTCCGGTTGCCGGCGTCGACGGCCGACTTCCCGTCGACGACCGACTGCCCATGGCTGTCGGTCACGGCGATCGAGCTGAACGCGGGCTCGAGCGCTTCGCCGAACTCGATCGTGACCGCGGGCGGCGCGCTCGACAGTGTGGCGTCGGGGGCCGGGTCCTGCGTTTTCGGAAGGGCATGTGCATGAGCGGCGTGGATAACGACGAAGCCGAGTGCGGCGAGTGCGCCGCGAACGAAAGTGGTGGTTTTCATGACTGGATGAGCGAATGACGAATCGGATGGAAAAGACGGATTCGACGGACGGCCGCGTGAACGGCATCGATGTCGGCGGCGCTCGGCGCGGACGTGCGAGGACGGGCATTCGCATGCGGGCGAATGCCGGAGCGCGGCGATCCGAACCGGAGACGGCCAACCACGCGCGCGGCACGACGCCGTGCGCGGCAGGGTGAGACATGATCGTCCTTCGAAACGTGACACGTCGCGCACGCGGGCGGCGTGCGCGGGCGACGTGATGCACGACGGCATCACGCGTAATGACGACGGATCAGGACGTGAACGGCGGGGCGCGCGGTTGCGCGGCCGTGAGCGGCTGCGCGCGGCGCAGGCTTTCGAAGC
>NZ_BCPP01001488.1:0-1003 GCF_016586125.1 Burkholderia sp. E168m23 | reverse complement strand
AGGACGGCTGTCGCTTCTTCTTCCTGCCGCACGTGCGCGCGCAACTGCGCCGCGAGATTCGTGCGCAGTTCGATGCGTTCGCGGCGAGCGGCCTGCCGCTCGACCACGTGAACGCGCACAAGCATTTCCACCTGCATCCGACCGTGCTGTCGATGATCATCGAGATCGGCCGCGACTACGGGCTGCGCGCAGTGCGGCTGCCGTACGAAACGAGCGCACCGGCGCTGCTCAAGCCGTGGATCGCGCTGGTGCGCGCGCGGCTCGACCGGGCGGGGCTCGCGCACAACGACTACGTGGTGGGCATCGAGCAGACGGGCGCGATGGACGAGGCCGTGCTGCTCGACGCGCTCGCGAAGCTGCCGCCGGGCGTCGGCGAGATCTACTGCCATCCGGCCGAGGCCGGCGACGGCCCGATCACGCCGACGATGGCCGGCTACCGTCCGGTCGACGAACTGGATGCGCTACTGTCGCCGCGCGTCGCGGCCGCGCTGAAGGCGGCGGGCGTCGCGACCGGCGGCTTTGCCGACGTATTCGGCGAGCCTGCGGCCCGACGCGGCGCGCACGCGTCGCGCGCACCGGGAGCGCAGCCGTCATGAGCAAGTGGATCAAGTGGATCAAGTGGCTCGGCTGGCCGATCGGCATCGGCATCCTGCTCGCGCTGGGGCTGCACGAAGGCGTCGGCGACGTGTCGCAGATGCTCGCGCGCGCCGGCTATGCGCTGCTGTGGCTCGTGCCGTTCCACGCGCTGCCGCTGCTGCTCGATGCGTATGCCTGGCACCAGCTGCTCGACCGGCGCAGTTCGCTGCCGTTCCTGTGGTGGATCGCGACCGTGCGCGAGGCCGTGAACCGGCTGCTGCCCGTGGTGGGGATCGGCGGCGAGATCGTCGGCATCCGGCTCGCGCGCTGGCAGGTGCCCGACGCGAGCCGCGTGACCGCGTCGGTGATCGTCGAGGTGCTCGTGACGATCGTCGTCCAGTATGCGTTCGCGGCGCTCGGCCTCGTG
>NZ_BCPP01001487.1:0-1003 GCF_016586125.1 Burkholderia sp. E168m23 | reverse complement strand
GTTTCGACAGCGCGATGTAGCGCGCGAGATGGTGATCCTCGTCGCCGAGCTGGTGATCGATCATCACGAGCCGCTTCGCGTAGTGCGACAGCGGCAGCTCCCACGTCATCCCGATCCCGCCGTGCAGCTGGATGCTTTCCTCGGCGACGAGCGTGCCGATCCGGCCGATGCTGTATTTCGCCGCCGCGAGCGCGCGCTCGCGCACCGCGCGCGGCGCATCGAGCTGCGCGGCCGCGTTGATCACGGCCGAGCGCGCCTGCTCGACCTCGAGCAGCAGGTCGGCCATCCGGTGCTGCAGCGCCTGGAAGCTGCCGATCGGCAACCCGAACTGCTTGCGCGTGCGCAGGTAGTCGAGCGTGTGCGCCTTCGCGACGTCCATCGCGCCGAGCGCTTCCGCCGACAGCGCGAGCAGCCCGTAGCCGAGCACGCGTTCGAGCAGCTCGGCGCCCGCTTCGCCGTCGAGCGCATCCGGCGCGCCGAGCGCGGCGTCGGCCGGCAATGCGACACGCTCGAAGCGCACTTCGGCCGCGCGGCCGCCGTCGATCTTCTTGTAATCGCGCAACGACACGCCCGGCGCATCGGCCGGCACGACGAACAGGCCGATGCCGGCCGCGTCGTCGTCGTTGCCGGACGCGCGCGCGCTGACGACGAAAAACGCCGCCTGCGCAGCCTGGTCGACGACGCCCTTCGCGCCGGTCAGCACCCAGCCGTCGCCCGAACGTTCGGCGCGCGTGCGCACCGTCGTCAGTTCGTAATGCGAGCCCGGTTCGTCGTGCGCGAACGCGGCGCTCGCGCTGCCGTCGATCAGCGCGGCGAGCCGGTCGCGATGCGCATCGCCACCGGCGAGCGCGAGCGCACGGCCCGCGAGCAGCGCGCCGAGGAACGGCTCGACGACGAGTCCGCGCCCGAGGCATTCGAACACCACGGCGATGTCGAAGCCCGCGCCGCCGAAGCCGCCGTCGGCTTCGGCGAACAGCGCGCCGACCGAGCCGAGTTCGGCGAA
>NZ_BCPP01001486.1:0-1004 GCF_016586125.1 Burkholderia sp. E168m23 | reverse complement strand
GCGAAATACGCATCGCCGTCAGCTCACCTTCTCGACCGGCGCGGGCGCCGGCGCAACGGCCGCGGCCGTCGGCGCGGGGGCCGCCCCGCACTGGAACACGATCGAATGCGGATCGGCGCCGTCGCGGTACGGCGTCGTGGTGTCGACCAGGCGCACGGGCTCGTTGCCGCACATGCGCGTCGCGACCTTCATGCAGGTCTTCGCGGTAGACAGGATGCCGTGGCAATCGACCTGGAACGTCCGGATGCCGTTTCGCGACTGCAGCTCGTACGCGTTGTACGTCGGCCCCGACGCACTCGAACAGGCCGCGAGGGAAACGACGGACGTCAGCAGAACAAGATGGATGTTTTTCACTTGATGACTCCGAGAATGCGATGAGCACGGCGCGTGCGGCGCGATGTCGCGACGCCTCCGCGCACGTTGGCGTTCGGCGCGGTCCGCTCCGGCCACGCGGGCCGGAACGAACCGCTGCGCACGATCACTTCCACTGATACAGCATGCCCGCGCCGACGACGCGCTGGCTGCCGGCGAAACCGCCGTTCAGCGTCGCCTTCAGGTTCTCCGTGACGCGCGCCTGCACGCCGACCGCCATGGCCTTCTGGCCCTGGAACGTCGCCGTGCCGACCCCCATCGCGAAATTCGAATCGCGGTCCATGTGCGGAATCGACGCCATCGCGGCGGTCGCGGCGATCCCCTCGCGGGCCATCGAATCGGTCTGCTGGATCTGCTGCTGCATCTGCGTGAGCTGGTTGTTGACCGTGTTCAGCGACTGCGTGAACTGGTTCGAGACCGCGTTCAGCTGGTTCACGTTCACCGCGTCGGTGCCCTGCGTGCCGGCCGCGACGTTCACGACCTGACGCGCCGAATCCGCCGAGCCGACCGCGACCACGTTCGAGCGGCCGCCGTCGTTGCTGCCCGTGCCGATCGCGGTCGAGTTGTTGCCCGCTGCCGTGGCGCCCACGCCGATCGCGGAAGAGCCGTTGCCCGATGCGAGCGCATTGTTG
>NZ_BCPP01001485.1:0-1009 GCF_016586125.1 Burkholderia sp. E168m23 | reverse complement strand
CCGCGCATGTAGTACATACGTGGGCCTGGCGCTCATGTAAAAACGACAGGCCCCTTCAAACCGCTTTCCCCTGCACGCCCCCGCCCTGCTGACGTTCGCGCAGCAGGCACGCAGGTTGCGACGAACCGGCTTTACCGCTCGCGCCACTCGCCCACGCCGCGCCATGGACTCCACACCACCGTTCGCTCCGCACCTCTACTTCTGCGACGCCCGCCTCGTCGGGCCGCTCGACGCGTGGCCGCAAACCTTCGCGCACATCGCGGGGATGGGCTTCGATCACGTGCTGGTCGGCGCGTTCTGGGCCGCGAGCGTGGCCGGCTTTCCGCGCCACGTGGCGGATTTCCGGCGGCCGGCCCAGTCGTTCGAGACACGCGCGAGCGCGCTCGAAACCTTCTCGCGGCTCGCGCAACTGGCGAAGGGCCACGGGCTGCGCCTGCTGCTCGAAGTCGTGCCCGACCGCATCGCGCGCGACAATCCGCTGCGCGCCGAGCATCCTGACTGGTACGTCGAGCGTACGCACGACGACGCGCTGATCGATCCGCGCGGCACCGCGCACGCACTGGATATCGCGCATGCGAACACCGCCGACGAAGCCGTGCGCGACGCGCTGTCGGCATGGTGGTGCGCGCATCTCGCGACGTACGCCGACGCGGGCGCGGCCGGCTTCCTGATCGACGCGCCGCATCACCTGCCGGCCGACTGGTGGCCGGGCTGGCGCGCGGCGCTGCGCCGTGCGCGCCCGGACGTCGCGGTGCTCGCCGGGGTGCCCGGTCATGCACGTGACGCGCTCGCGCAACTCGAAGCCGCCGGGTTCGACGCGGTGTTTTCATCGGTGCGCTGGTGGGACCTGCGCGCGCCGTGGTTCGCGGACGAGCACCGGCTGCTGCGACGGATCGGCGCGCCGATCGCGTTCCCCGATGCGCCCGACGGCCCGCGCGTAATAACTTCGTATAGCATACATTATACGAAGTTATACGAGGAGCTGTTCGAGCGCCTCGCCATACGATTG
>NZ_BCPP01001484.1:0-1009 GCF_016586125.1 Burkholderia sp. E168m23 | reverse complement strand
GAACAAAACTCACCGTGATTCGCGACTGAGAAGCGAAAAAATCTCAATTCGGTCGGAAATGCCGCGCAGGAAGAGTGAATGGCAAGAATTGCGCCGTTGCCGCCGGATGGCTGGAACGGCATACTGCCGGCGCGGTACGGCTGGCCGGGCACCGGCCACGTTCCGGTGCGAACCGCCCGGCACGCGCTGCCGCGAGCGGCGCGTATGCTACCGCAAGCGCGCGCCGCGCGATGCACTTTTTCACGGAAAACTGACTTGAATCAAACCACCGACGCCGCCACGCCGTCCCCCGACACGTTGTTGCGCATCATCGCCGCGCAAGCCGAAATCGCGAAACTCGGCCTCGACCTCGGCAGCGTGATGGCCTACGTGGCCGAACAGGTGCCCCAGCTCACCGGCGCGAGCGCCGCCGCGGTCGAATTCGCCGAAGGCGACGACATGGTGTACCGCGCCGCGTCGGGCACGGCCGCCGGGATGCTCGGCCTGCGGTTGCGGCGCTCGGGCAGCCTGTCGGGCCTGTGCGTGCAGCAGGGCGCGTTGCTGCACTGTATCGATTCGGAAACCGACCCACGCGTCGATCGCGACGCATGCCGCCGGGTCGGCCTGCGCTCGATGCTCGTGATGCCGCTCACGCACGCCGACACGACGGTCGGCGTGCTGAAGGTGATGTCGCCGGACGTCGACGGTTTCTCACCGGCCGACGCCGGCACGCTGCGGCTGATGGCCGACCTGATCGCCGCCGCGATGTTCCACGCGGCGCGCAACGAAGCGAACGAGCTGTACCTGCGCGCGACGCACGACGCGCTCACGGGCCTGCCGAACCGCGCGCTGTTCTACGACCGCCTGCGCCAGTCGATGCACACGGCGCTGCGCGCGAGCGGCCGGCTCGGCATTCTCAACATCGACATGGACGGCCTGAAGCCGATCAACGACGGGTTCGGCCACCGCGCGGGCGACGCCGCGCTGCGCGAGGTCGCCACGCGGATGCAGGCCGCGGTGCGGCGCTCGG
>NZ_BCPP01001483.1:0-1013 GCF_016586125.1 Burkholderia sp. E168m23 | reverse complement strand
ACACCGTCTGCCCGCGCAGCCGGAACGCCTGCGTCACGTACGTGAAGTTCTCCGAATGGCCGGCGAACAGCAGCCCGCCCGGCTTCACGAGCGGCTCGAAGCGCGACAGCACCTGCCCCTGCGTCGGCTTGTCGAAATAGATCATCACGTTGCGGCAGAAGATCGCGTCGAACGGCTTCGCGATCCCGTAGTCCGCATCGGTCAGGTTCAACTGCTCGAAACGGATCATCGCGCGCAGCTCGGGGCGCACCTTCACGCGGCCGGCCTGCGCGCCGGTGCCCTTCAGGAAGAAGCGCTTGAGCCGCTCCGGCGACAGGTGCTTGACCTGGTCGTACGTGTAGATGCCGGCTTCGGCCTTCGCGAGCACCTGCGTGTCGAGATCGGTCGCGAGGATCGATGCGTTGCGCGCGGCCGTGTCGCCGAGCGCCTCGATCAGCGTGATCGCGATCGAGTACGGCTCCTCGCCGGTCGACGCCGCCGAGCACCAGACCGACACCGGCGCCGGCCGCGATTTCACGAATTCCGACAGGATCGGGAAATGGTGCGACTCGCGGAAAAACGCGGTCAGGTTGGTCGTCAGCGCGTTGGTGAACGCTTCCCACTCGAGCGGATCGTCTTCCTGCTCGAGCAGGTCGAGGTAGTCGCGGAACGTGTCGAGGCCGCGCGCCCGCAGCCGTCGCGCGAGACGGCTGTAGGCCATGTCGCGCTTGTGCTCGGACAGCGAGATGCCCGCGCGTTGGTGGATCAGCGCGCGGATGCGTGCGAAATCCGCGCCGGTGAACGCGAAGTCGCGCCCCGGCTCGCCCGCGCGAGGCGAGGCATCCGGTACATCGGGTCGAAACGGCGCGCGCGCGTGCGACATGGCTTAGAAGGTCTCCCAGTCGTCGTCCGACGCGCCGGCGGCGGCCAGCGCCGGCTTCTCGCCGTTCAGCGCCGGGCGCACGAGCGCGGGCTTCGCGGCCGGCTTGTCCGCCGCGGCGGCCGTCTTCGCGAGACGCGGGCCGTAGCCGCCC
>NZ_BCPP01001482.1:0-1017 GCF_016586125.1 Burkholderia sp. E168m23 | reverse complement strand
GTGAGCCGTAATCGGGTCTATCGGCTCGACGCCGAAGAGCAGCTTCAACTGCGTTCGAAGCTACCCAAGCGCCGCAAGATGGTGGTGTCGCGCCGCGAGCGTTGCGTGCCGGTTCGTCCCAATGAAGTCTGGAGTCTGGACTTTGTGGCGGACCAGTTAGCCGACGGCACCCGCTTGCGCGCCCTGACGGTCGCGGACATCTTTAGCCGTGAAGCGCTGGCCATTGAAGTAGGCAAGCGCTTGCGTGCCGAGGACGTCGTGTCAGTGCTGAATCGTTTGGTGGCTCAGCGCCGCGCACCGAGGTTCCTGTTCGCCGATAACGGCAGCGAATTCTCGGGTCGCCTGCTGGACATGTGGGCCTACCACTACAAGGTGCAGATCGACTTCAGCCGGCCAGGCAAGCCCACCGACAACAGCTTCATCGAGACATTCAACGGCTCGTTCAGGGACGAATGTCTGAACCTGCACTGGTTCGAATCGTTGGCGGAAGCCAAACGAGAGATCGAGGCTTGGCGCCGCGACTACAATGAGACTCGACCTCACATGGCGCTCAAAGAGCTAACACCGGGTGAATTCGCCCGGCAATACAGCCTTCGGCCCACGGCCGAAGGCTCATGAAAGACCGAACACTAACGCTCGGCACTGTCCAAGAAATCCAAGCGGTTCAGGTGGATATCTGAATCCAGGTATGACAAGGCTTGTAATGCCTAGGTCGAAATCTCCGCACTTGAACGCACCGGCATACCGAGTATTCGGTTCATGGCGATATGGAAGTAGATTTCAGCTGGACATTGGGGCTTCAATTTGCGCCGATGCCGCCACCCTAACAGTCCGCTGGTTAGCCTAGGCAGCGGGCCCTGTGGAGTTGCCCCTGTAACTCAGGACACGCGGACACCGTTAGGTTGATGACACCGCATTACGCCTGAACTCGCGAGGCGAGCGGTATTTCAAGGCTTTGTGCGGGTGGCGCTCATTGTAGTGTTCAAACGCGATAGCCAGACGCGAGAGCGCTGTTGG
>NZ_BCPP01001481.1:0-1023 GCF_016586125.1 Burkholderia sp. E168m23 | reverse complement strand
AAATCGTCGCGCGACGGCGCTTGAAATCCGCGCTTCCCATCCTATTTTGGGTATCGCTCAAGCAGCCGCGGCTTACGCGCTGCGTGTTTCGATTTGTTTGTCAGCGAGGTCTCTCGCGGATCGACGAACTGGAGCGCGTGGTCCGGTTCGTCCTCCATGCGGGGTCCAACCGGGAGCGAATCATGAACCATCCTTTCTTTATCTTCGATCGGCTGCCGGAGGTCGGCCGCCGACCACGACGCGCCGCCCGCGTCGTCACGGGTCTGCCGACCGGCCTGCGGAAAGCGCGCAACGGCACGAGTCGCTTCGCGCCAATCGGCGCTCGCGTACGTGCCGAGCGCAAGCCATTCGCGTTGCGCGGCGCGCCCCAACCCGCTGCGATCGGCCGACCGAAGCTGCCGCGCCGTCGAGTCGCCGGGTTTGGACGCATGCTGCACCCTATTTCGTTGTTCCGCGTCATGCCTGCGGGCGGCGGCTCCATGCGCGACGGGAGGCAGCCATGCTGAGCCCGCACGAATTCGCGACGCTGATGCTGGTGTGCCAGGCGCCGGATCAGCTCGACATGAATCGCGCCGAACTCGATGCATTGCTCGAACGGCAACTCGTCATGCTCGAACATGGCGCGCCTGGCCGCCGGCGCGCGTATCTGACGAAGAAGGGTCGATCGATTCTCCATGCGCTCGGGGCCGACATCGCTTCCCACCGGCGTCACGGGTCGACGGCCGAGCGCGGCGGTCAGTATGAAGCGCCCGTCGCCCTATCGGACGAGGCCGGATGACGCGCTGCTCAGGCGGCCGACAGGCATGCATGGCCGCGCCCGAATGCGGTTCCGGTCAACACGTGCCGCTCGACCCGAGCGGCACGCGGTCCGGCAACCGGCCGCCCCCGCGATACGTCGCGCGAGCAAACCCGAGCCGCTGTCATGCGATCGCAGCCCGAGCAAGTACCGCATCTTGCTCTGGCGTACCGCCGGACACGCCGAGTGCGCCGATCAGCTGGCCATCGCCATTGAAAAGAGGCACG
>NZ_BCPP01001480.1:0-1026 GCF_016586125.1 Burkholderia sp. E168m23 | reverse complement strand
ATGCGCAAGGTCGTGCGGCGCGTCGAGGAGATGCGCGACGAGCGCTACAGCCTGCTGCGCGGCTATTTCCGCGGCGCGGACGATGCGGACGACGACGATCACGAGCAGGTGCGGCTACAATCGGTGCCGGTCGACGCGCGCGCGGACGCGGTCGGGCGTTCGCTGGAAGAACTCGGGCTGTACGCGCTCGGGCTGGAAGTCACGGCGATCCGCCGGCACGGCATCCGCGGCGTCGAACCCGATCCGCAGACCAAGCTGCGCGCGAGCGACATCGTGGTGCTGCGCGGGCTGCCCGAGGCGCTCGCGCTCGCGGAGGAGCGGTTGTCGCGCCATCGGCGCGATCCGCCGGCCGCGGCTGCGTGAGCCGCGATTCACAACCCGACCCGTATTGATCAGAAACGGTGCCCGATCTTCGCGCACCGTTTTTTTCGGAGAGTTTCATGCCGCATTCGTCGCCGGGCGCACCGCTCGATCCGGTCGCCTTCATCCACAGCCAGATCCGCACGGTGCCCGACTGGCCGCAGCCCGGCGTGCAGTTCCGCGACATTACGACGCTGCTGCAGAGCCCGAAGGCGCTGCGCATCCTCGTCGACCTGTTCGTCGAACGCTATGTCGACGCGAAGCTCGACTACGTCGCGGGGCTCGACGCGCGCGGCTTCATCATCGCGCCGATCGTCGCGTACGAGCTGAGCGTCGGCTTCGTGCCGATCCGCAAGGTCGGCAAGCTGCCGTACAAGACGCGTTCGGAGTCGTACGACCTCGAATACGGCAGCGCGACGGTCGAGATCCACGAAGATGCGTGCAAGCCCGGCGACCGCGTGATCATCATGGACGATCTGATCGCGACCGGCGGCACGATGATGGCGGGGCGCAATCTGCTGCAGCGGCTCGGCGCGGAGGTCGTCGAAGGCGCGGCGATCATCGACCTGCCCGATCTCGGCGGCTCGACGCTGCTGCGCAACGCCGGACTGCCGGTCTATACCGTTACCGAATTCGCCGGCCACTGAACGCCGGTCCGTCGGGGTT
>NZ_BCPP01001479.1:0-1026 GCF_016586125.1 Burkholderia sp. E168m23 | reverse complement strand
AAGCCGTCGCGCACGAGCGGGTGATCGTCGACGAGCAGCAGTCGGGCAGCGGGCCGGGCGGTATCGGGGGCGCTCATGCGTGAAAGTCTCCTGTGATGGGGCGCGTCGTCACGCCGCGCCGGGCAGCGGCACGCTCGCGGCGACGATCGTGTGGCCGACCTGCGACGTGATCGTCAGCGTGCCGCCGAGTGCGTCGAGGCGTTCGCGCATGTTGCGCAGGCCGATGCCGTGGCGCACGTCGGCCTGCGAGCGTTCGGCGTCGAAGCCGCAGCCGTTGTCGGCGATCGTCAGCGTGACGGTGTGCGCGCCGACGTCGAGCGTGACGGCCGCGCGCGACGCCCGCGCATGATGCACGATGTTGCTGAGCGCTTCCTGTGCAATCCGGAACAGCGCGGTGTTGACGGCTTCGGGCAGCGGCTGCGTGCCGCTGTGCGCGACCTGCGTATAGCCGATGTCGATGCCGCTTTCGGCGCCGAGTTCGCGCACGAGTTGCTCGAGCGCGGCCGCGAGGCCGAGATCGTCGAGCATCGACGGCCGCAGCGCATGCGAGATGCGCCGGACCTCGCGCAGCGTGTCGCCGAGCCGCCCGACGCCCGACGCGAGCGCCTGCTCGGCTTCGGGCACGCGCGACGTGCCGCGCTCGAAGCGTGCGAGCGCCGATTCGAGCATCAGCTTCGCGGACACCATCATCTGGCTGATCCCGTCGTGCAGTTCGCGCGACAGCCGCGCGCGCTCCTGCTCCTGCGATTCGACGACGCGCTGCGCGAGCAGCTTGAGCTTCGCATCGGCGCTGCGCGACTCGCTGACGTTCAGCACCAACGCACACACGGCGATCGCCGCCGCGCCGGTGAGCGCGATCGCGGTGAGCCAGCTCATCGTGCGTTCGATGTTCGCGGACGCGCGCGCGTCGATGCGCTGCAGTGCGGTATCGACGTCGTCGAGATAGATGCCGGTGCCGACCATCCAGCCCCAGCGCTCGAGCGCGACGACATAGCCGAGCTTCGGCGCGACGCGGCCCGTCGACGG
>NZ_BCPP01001478.1:0-1030 GCF_016586125.1 Burkholderia sp. E168m23 | reverse complement strand
GCCGCCGACCGGCCGCTGCTCGAACTGACGGTCGAAGCGCGCTCCAGCGAAGAGTTGCAGCAGCTGTTCGCGCGCGGCCAGCTCGACATCACGATCGCCGTGGTGCCGAAAGCGCTGCCGCACGCCGAGCTGCTCAGCAAGACCCATCCGGTGTGGGTCGCCGCGCGCACCTTCAAGTTCAATCCCGATGCACCGCTGCCGATCGCGGTGCAACTGCAGGGCTGCCCATACCGCGATACCGCGCTGAATGCGCTGAAGAAGGCGAAGATCGCGCACCGGATGCTGCTCGAAAGCGCCAGTTCGCCGGCGGTCGAAGCGTGTATTGCGAACGGGCTCGCGGTCGGCCTGATCGAGCACGATCGCGTGTCGGGCAACCTGACGAGCCATGTCGCCGGCATCGTGCTGCCCGATCTGCCGCCGCACCTGATCACGGTGCTGACGGACGACAGCAATCGCGCCGCGCTGCATCTGCGCGACGTATTGAAAAGTACGTTCAGGATCGGATAGGGAAGACAAGGCCGGGAAACCGGCCTTGCAAGCAGAAACGAACCGCCGGAAAAACTGCCGCCGGCCCGTTGCAGGCCGGCGGCTTCCCGTCGATCAACCGCCGAGATACGCCTGCTTGATGCGGTCGTTCGCGAGCAGGTTCGCGCCCGTGTCGGCCAGCACCACGCGCCCCGTTTCGAGCACGTAGCCGCGATCGGCCACGCCGAGCGCCTTGTTCGCGTTCTGCTCGACGAGGAACACCGTGACGCCTTCGTCGCGGATCGTGCGGATGATGTCGAAGATCTGCGCGATCACGAGCGGCGCGAGGCCGAGCGTCGGTTCGTCGAGCAGCAGCAAACGCGGCTTGCTCATCAGCGCACGGCCGATCGCCAGCATCTGCTGCTCGCCGCCCGACATCGTGCCGGCCCGCTGCGTCGCGCGCTCCTTCAAGCGCGGAAACAGCTTGAACACGTGCTCGATGCCGTCGTCGATCTCGTGACGGCTCGCGAAGAAGCCGCCCATCTTCAGGTTCTCGAGCACCGTC
>NZ_BCPP01001477.1:0-1041 GCF_016586125.1 Burkholderia sp. E168m23 | reverse complement strand
TCAGCGCGCGCGGCAACGCGAACTCCCGTTCGAGCGCCGGCACCGTCGCATGGAACGCGGTGTCGAAACACGCGACCTGCGGCAGGTTCGGCGCAACCGCGGCAACCGCGCGAATCGCGTCGACGTGGTGCGGCTGGTGCAGCGGCGCGAGCGGTGCAAGCGACGCGATCGCATCGAGCACGCGCGCATCGATCCGCACCGGCGCGGTGAAATACGGGCCGCCATGCACGACGCGGTGCCCGACGCCGTCGAACGCGGCCTCCCGCCCGACGTGCGCGGCGAACCATGCGTGCAGCGCCTCGATCGCGCCTTGATGCCCCGGTCGCGCGACGGCGCTGTCGGCGAGCGTCGCGCCCTCTGCATCGGTCACGAACAGATGCGGGGTGTCATGCAGGTTCTCGACCTGCCCGTGCAGGCCCGCATCGAGCGAACGATCCTCTCGCGTGTCGTAGACCGAAAACTTGAGGCTCGACGAGCCGGCGTTGAGCACCAGGACAGGATGTCGCATCGCGGCCCCGTCAGTGTGCGTCGGCCGCAATCGCCGCGGCGGTCACGGGCGTCGCCGTGGCACGCGCCGCCGCCGCGACGAGCGCCGCGACCGCGCAGCTCGCCAGGCGCGTGCGTTCGCTGTCCGCGCGACTCGTCAGGATCACCGGCACGCGCGCGCCGAGCACGATGCCGGCCGCATCGGCATTCGCGAGGAACGTCAGCTCTTTCGCGAGCATGTTGCCGGCCTCGAGGTCGGGCACGAGCAGGATGTCCGCATCGCCCGCGACCGCGGAATCGAGATGCTTGAGCCGCGCCGCTTCCGGGCTGATCGCGTTGTCGAGCGCGAGCGGCCCGTCGAGCAACGCGCCGGTGATCTGGCCGCGCTCGGCCATCTTGCACAGCGCGGCCGCGTCGAGCGTCGACGGCAGCTTCGAGCTGACCGTCTCGACCGCCGACAGGATCGCCACCTTCGGCCGGGCGATGCCGAGCGCATGCGCGAGATCGATCGCGTTCTGCGCGATGTCGGCCTTCTGTTCGAGCGTCGGACGGATA
>NZ_BCPP01001476.1:0-1043 GCF_016586125.1 Burkholderia sp. E168m23 | reverse complement strand
CATGTCGAGCTCGGCCTGCTCGGCCGTGCGCGCGAGATTCGACCAGAACGCGAGCGTATTCGCGCGCAGCCGTTCGTCGGCCGGATGGGTCCATAGGCTCGGCGCGCCGCCGCAGCCGACGCTGGCTTGTTCATACAGGGAAAACAGCAAGGGGCGAGGATCGGACATCGTCGAAATCGGTACCAAGGCAGGAATCAGTTGGGTGCCGCCCACGCGCCCGACGACGCGCGGCGGCGCCGGGCAGGCACGCGTTCGTCGGGCTGGCGCGTCAGGTAGCGATTGATGCGCTGCTCGAGACGGGCGGCAGGAATGGTCAGCAGCGCGACCAGCACGACATAGACGATCGCCGCACCGGCCAGCGGTTCGTACACGCGCAACGTCTCGAAGCGCAGCGTATTGGCCGTGCCCATCACGTCGAATACGGTCACGGTCGACGCGAGGACGGTCGATTTCAGCAGCAGGATCGCCTCGCCGGTGAGCGCGGGCAGCGCAAGCCGCCACGCACGCGGGCCGACGATGCGGCGCAGCACCTGCAGGCGCGTCATCCCGTATGCGTGGCCGGCCTCGATCTCGCCGGCCGGCACGCCGGCGATCGCACCGCGCAGGATCGTCGCGACGTACGCGCTCTCGTTCACGCTCAGCGCGACGATCGCGTACCAGAACGCGTCGCGCAGCAGCGGCGACGCCCAGCTGTCGCGCATCCATTCGCGCGGGACGATCTGCCCGAATCCGTAGTACAGCAGATAAAGCTGAACCAGGAGCGGCGTGCCGCGGATCAGCATCAGCCAGCCGCGCGCGGACCAGCGCAGCGGCGTATGGCGCGCACCGGCCGCGAGCGCGAGCGGCACGCCCAGCAGCACGCTGGCCACACCCGATACGAGCGTCAGCGCGAGCGTGGTCGGCACCGCGGCGAGCAGCTTCGGCATCACCGTGTCGAGCAGGAACGGCAGCGAGAAGATCATGTCGTCGCGCGCCTCGTGCCGCGGTTCGCATGCCGCTCGAGCGCCGCGAAAATGCCGGTCGACGTGATGCTCAGCAGCAGG
>NZ_BCPP01001475.1:0-1043 GCF_016586125.1 Burkholderia sp. E168m23 | reverse complement strand
CAGCATCATCGGCAGGATCGCGAGCGGCAGCGCGATGCGGCGACCCGGAAACGCGCGCACGAACAGCAGCGCGAGCCCGAAGCCGAGCGCGACTTCGGCGAGAGACGCGACGATCGTGAAGCGCAGCGTGTTGCCGAAGCCGGCCGCGAACGCGTCGTCGCCGAGCACCGCGCGATAGTTCGCGAGCCCCGCGAACGCGCGGCGGCCGGCCGAGTAATCGACCCGGCAGAACGAGTCGATCAGCACCTGCGCGACCGGATACAGCGCGAGCGCGGCGAGCACCAGCAGCGCGGGCCCGAGCAGCGCGACGAACGGCAGGCTGCGGCCGAACGCTTTCATGCGCGGCCTCCGGCCGATGGATCGACGTGCGCGATCACTTGCCGGCCGCGGCCGTCGCCTGCGCGATCTTCTGCTGCGCCTGGCGCAGCGCGGCGTCGGGCGCGGCCTGCCCCGTCAGCGCGAGTTGAAGCTGATCGCCGAGAATGCTCTCGACCTGCTGCCAGTCCGTCACGCGCGGCCGCGCACGGCCGGCCTCGAGCGCCTTCAGTTGATCGGGATACCAGCGATACTGGCGCACCAGCGCCGGATCGTTGAACACGCTGCGGCGGGTCGGCGGAATGCCGATGCCGGCGAGGCGCGTCTGCGTATCGCGTGCGGTCAGGTAAGCGAGGAAGTCCTGCGCGAGCTTCGCGTGCGGCGCGTCCTTCGGAATGCCCATCTGCCAGATGCCGAGCATCGGCGCCGGGCCCGCGGTCTGTCCCGGCGGCGGCTGCAGCGCGATCTGCCCGACCACGCGCGACTGCTTCGCGTCATCGAGCGCCGGCACCCAGGCGGGCCACACCTCGATCGACTGCGCCGCCGTGCCGCGTTGCAGCGCGTCGCGCACTTCGGCCGCGCCGTATACGTCGACGTCCTTCGGCGCGAACGCCTTCAGCGCAAGGAACGTCTTCAGCGCGGCCTGCGCTTCGCGCGAATCGATCGTCACCGTAATAACTTCGTATAGCATACATTATACGAAGTTATACGATTCCTTATTTTCAGAG
>NZ_BCPP01001474.1:0-1043 GCF_016586125.1 Burkholderia sp. E168m23 | reverse complement strand
ACACCGATTACGCGGTGAAGGCCGGACTCACGCCGGTGAAGGATGCGATCGCGATCGAGGATCTGCGCGGCCCGTACGCGAACCTGATCGCGGTGCGCGCGCAGGACAAGGACAAGCCGTGGGTGAAGAAGCTCGTCGCGGCCTATGAATCGGACGACGTGCGCAAGTTCATCGACCAGAAGTTCGGCGGCGCGATCGTGCCGGCGTTCTGAACTTCCTTCGCACGTAGCAGCGGCCGGCGGCGCGGTATCGGCCGCCGACGCGCGCTCCGGAAAGCAAATCGCCCGCGTAAGCGGGCGATTTCGTTTGATGCAGCCGATGACGTGCGATGCGCGCCGCGGCCCGGCGTGCGGGCCGCGCCCAGCCGGTTCAGGCCGACAGCAGCGACCCAGTGCGGATCGCGGTCGCGCCGGCGATGCGCGCGACTTCCATGCCGGCCGTCGCGAAGCGCACGACCTGACGCGCATACAGCACGCCCGACACGCTGCTCTTCAGCGTGACGACGCGATCGGTCAGCGGATCGACGATGTCGGCCACGGCCTGGCCGGCCTCGATCATCGCGCCGACCGGCGTGCGGAACACGATCACGCCCGACACCGGCGCGACGAGCGGATCGGTGCCCGCGAGCGGCGTGGCCGGATGCGCGAGCGGCGGCAGCGGCGCCGGCGTGCCTTCGACGATGCCGCGCTCGGTCAGGTATTCGACGATCGCCTGCGCATCCTTTTCGGCGAACTCGTACGACACGTCGCGTTCGCTGCGCAGTTCCACCGTGACGGAAATCGCGCCGTTCGGGATCGGGAAGCGGTCGCCGAAGCGGTTGCGCAGATCCGACCAGCAGAAGCTGTGGATTTCGTCGAACGGGTTGCCGACCGAATTCAGCGCGAGCAGCGACGCCTTGGCATCGAGATAGCGCGCCAGCGGCTCGACGTCCGCCCACAGATCGGGATTCGTGTAGAGGTGCATCACCGCATCGCTGTCGCAGTGCAGGTCGAGCACGATATCGGCGTCGAACGACAGCTTCTGCAGCGCGAGGCGTTGCGAGT
>NZ_BCPP01001473.1:0-1044 GCF_016586125.1 Burkholderia sp. E168m23 | reverse complement strand
CCCCGCGTGAATCCCATGCTAAGGACAGCCGCAATTTTTTCTGAAACGAAAGATTCGCATGCCTGCATGCGCTGCACGCATGCGTCGCGCGCGGGGCAGTCAGGCCCCGGTTTGCTGCTCTGCCTGTTCGAACAGCCAGCGGGTGAACAGGCGGGCGGCCTGGTTCTGCGCGCGGTCGTTCGGCGAGATCACGTAATAGCCGCCGCCGTGGCTCGCGGACGCTTCCGTCACGCGCACGAGCAGGCCGGCTTCGATGCAGGCGTCAATCATGTAGCGCCAGCCGAGCGACACGCCTTGACCGAGAATCGTCATCTGCACGATCTGCGGATAGGAGTTGATCGTGATGTCCTGCGGCTGCGCCTTCTGCCGGTCGACGTCGTTCATGTCGAACCATTCGGACCACGACATCCATTGGCGCTGGCCGTCTTCGAGGCGCAGCAGCGTTTCGTTCGCGAGATCGGCCGCATCGAGCGTGCGGCCGGCGAGATAGCCGGGCGCGCAGACGGGGAACACTTCCTCGTCGAACAGCCGGCGTGCGGTGTATTCGGCCGGCGCCTGCTGGCGCACGTAGTAGACGCCGACGTCGAATTCCGCGGGCGACATCGATGCCAGGCCGTCGCGCACGATCAGGCGCAGCTTGATGTTGGGATACGCGGCGCGAAAGTTCGGCAGCCGCGGCGTGAGCCACAGCAGCGCGACGCCGGACGAGCACGCGATCGTCAGTTCGAGATCGCCGTACGGTTTCATCACGTCGTGCGTGGCTTCCGCGCATTGCGTGAGCAGATGGTGGACCTGCGCCGCGTATTGCTCGCCGGCGATCGTCAGCCGCAGCGAACGGTGCTCGCGCACGAACAGCGAGCGGCCGAGGAATTCCTCGAGTTGCTGGATCTGTCGGCTGATCGCGCTTTGGGTCAGGTGCAGTTCGGCGGCGGCTTTCGTGAAACTCGCGTGTCGCACGGCGGCTTCGAACGCGACGAGGCACTGCAGGGGCGGGAGAGGCGTGATGCGCATGGCGGGGAGAGAATCAGAGAGGGCGCTGCCTCC
>NZ_BCPP01001472.1:0-1045 GCF_016586125.1 Burkholderia sp. E168m23 | reverse complement strand
GAAGCTCGACGCCGCCAGCGAAAACGCGGCGCCGACGAGGAACAGGATCTTCCCGGTATTGAGCGACGCGACATACGACGCGAACAGCGCCACCCCCAGCAGCAGCACCTTCGAGATCGTCACGCGCCGCTGGCTCGACGCATCGGGCGCGACCATGCAGTAATAGACGTCGTGCGACAGCGCATTCGCGATCGTCAGCAGCAACCCGTCCGCGGTCGACAGCGCCGCAGCCAGCGCACCGGCCGCGATCAGCCCCGACACCACGTACGGCAGCCCCGCGATCTCCGGCGCGGCCAGCACGACCATGTCCGGCTGCATCTGGATTTCCGACCAGTGCACGATGCCGTCGCGAATCACCTCGACGACGCTGATCAGGTCGGGTTCGAAGTGATGCCATTGCGTGACCCACGCCGGCAATTCGGCGAACGGCCGCCCGACGAGATTCGCGAGGATCTCGTACTTGATCAGCACCGCGAGCACCGGCACGCTCAGGTAGAACAGCGCGATGAAGAACAGCGTCCAGCCGACCGAGCGCCGTGCCGACGCGACCGACGTGGTCGTGTTGTAGCGCGTCAGGATGTGCGGCAGGCTCGCGGTGCCGAGCGACAGGCACAGCAGCAGCGCGAGGAAATTCCGCTCGCGCGGCTTGCGTTCGTCTTCGCTCGCGGCCGGAAACGGCTCGTGCATCGGCACGGGCGGCTCGGCCCGCGCGAGCAGGTCGTCGCGCGCCTGCGTCCACGCCACGCGCGCCGCTGCCGGATCGCGCGGGAAATCGGCCAGTTCGCGCTCGCGCTGGCTGATCTCGCGCAGCGGCCCGTTGTGACGGCGCAGGTCGGCAAGCTGGTCGACGAGATGTCGACGCGCATCCGCATAGGACGCCGGCAGCCGGTCGAGCCGCGTCTGAATAGCCGCGGCCTGCCGGCGATACGCATCGCGCACCTGCTGCTCGTCGTGCGCGTCGCGCACCTGCGCCTCGCGCGCCGCGACGCGCTCCATCAGCTTGCCGTAATTGAACTGCGGCACGGGGCCGAGCCCGTTCTTCATC
>NZ_BCPP01001471.1:0-1048 GCF_016586125.1 Burkholderia sp. E168m23 | reverse complement strand
GAGAAGGGCAACCTGCTGCAACTGCTCGAACTGCAGCTGGAGATCGAACAGATCGACCGGCGTGCGATCGACGGCCTCAGCGAAGCGCGGCTCACGCGCTACAACGGCATCCTCGAGGAACAGCTGCGCGAACTCGATCAGGAGATCGTGCACGTCGAGAATGATTTCCGGCGCACGTACGGGATCGCGTCGTCCACCAAGGTTGCGCCCGATACCGTGCTGCGCATGCTGGCACGCGACATTGCCGGCACGCAGCGGAGCAACCAGGACCTGAGCGTCGCGCTGCGCGAGTTCGAGGACCCGGATCAGGTCAGGAACTGGCTGAAGGACATGAAGCGCCGGCCGGCATCGTCCCGCTTCGACGACGATTCGTATTGAGTCGGCAAGCGCCGGGGGTAACGCGCGACGCGCACGCCCCGCCCATCACCGCACCTCCCCCATCCCGCCCATCAACGCCATCAACTGCTCGCGCAGCCACTGGCTGCCCTGATCCTGATCGGCACTGCGATGCCAGTAGCAGAAGTAGTCGAGCCCCGGCATCTCGAACGGCAGTTCGAGAATCCGCGCCGGATAGCGCTGCAGCAGCCGCAGCGGCGCCGTCAGCGCGAGGTCGCTGCGCATCGCGATCAGCGGCGCGACCATGTAGTGCTGCACGCGCATCTGGATGTTGCGGCGCAGCCCGAGCCGCGTCAGTTCCGCGTCGACGTGCCCGCTGCCCTTGCGGCGGCTCGATACGTGGATGTGGCCCATCGACAGGTAGTCGTCCATGGTCAGCGTATCGCCCTTGAACGGGTGATCGTCGCGGATCATGCACGCGTAGCGGTCCTGCACGAGCAGCGCCTGGTGCAGATGCGGATCGCCGATCAGCGGCGCGTCGATCGCGATGTCGACCGAGCCGTTCGCGAGCGCGGTCGCGACTTCGCGGCGGTCCATCGTGTAGCTGCGCACGTGCATGCCGGGCGCATGCGTCTGCAGCAATTCGCCGAGCGCGGGCAGCAACAACGCCTCGGTCAGGTCGCTCATGCTGAGCCGGAACACGCGCTCCGAC
>NZ_BCPP01001470.1:0-1050 GCF_016586125.1 Burkholderia sp. E168m23 | reverse complement strand
CCCCGTTGAACCGGCCACGCCGCCGAACGAGTACGCGGCTTCAGCCTGGAAGCCGTGGATGATCGGCGAGATGTACTTCACCGCGTTGTTCTGGTTCGTCGTGTTGTCGTTGTTGTCGACGTCACCCGGCGTCGAGAAGGTCGACGCGGAAATGGCGTCACCCGTCAGGACCTGAACCATTTCCGTCACGGCGTCGAGCTGGCGCCCCATGCGCAACGCGCCGTACTGACTGGATGCGAGACCCACGTAGGCCTGACGGTTGAACAGCGAACGCGTGGTACCGATCGGCCCTTGGCCGCCGATGCCGCCTGTCGCGATGTTGAAACCATTCTCGATCTTGAATACCGCCTGGAGGCCGCCACCGAGGTCCTCTTGCCCTCGAAGGCCCCACTTGTTCGAGCCCGCGGCGCCGCCATCGAGGCCGAACCGGCTGTGGCCATTGATGTTCGACGTATAGCCGATGCCCGCATCGAGCATGCCATACAGGGTGACCGACGACTGTGCCATTGCTGCCGAGGATGCTGCGAAGGCGGCAACAGCGATAACGCTGATGTTGATCTTCTTGTTTTTCATCTGCATTTCACTGTCAGGAGTGGTTTCGGGATGGGTTGAAACGGCTTGTGTCGTATTCGAATGCAGGTGACGGCGCGCGGCCTGCGCATCGTCACGGTCGCAGCGGCCGGCGTCATATTTGCCACATCGGCATGCCGGCTTCGCTCATTTCGTGATCCTTACAATTTTGTATGGGGAACGTCGTACTGCTCGTACTGCTCGATCTGTTCTGCACCCCCTGCGTGGCCGCACTTTGCAGGTGCAAAAACCATATCAGGAACATAAATTCCCGTCAAAATTTGTTTGGTATAAGTTAATCTCGTTTGATAGCCGCGCGCTTTACGGGGTTTCCCCTATAAGAACCCGCACGTAGGCGATGTGTTATCGAAGTCCGCGTCATCACGCTGATGCGCCCGACGTCGCCAAGCGAATTCAGGTGGGGTCGTGCGGGGACGACAATCGACTGCACGGAACAGCCATCGCGAGCAACAATCCGGC
>NZ_BCPP01001469.1:0-1050 GCF_016586125.1 Burkholderia sp. E168m23 | reverse complement strand
CGGCCTGTCGTACAACATCAACGCCGACCTCGTCGCGGGCAAGCTGGCCACGGTGCTGAACGCCGAGAAGCTGCTGATGATGACCAACATCCCCGGCGTGATGGACAAGGACGGCAACCTGCTGACCGACCTGTCCGCCCGCGAGATCGACGCGCTGTTCGAGGACGGCACGATCTCCGGCGGCATGCTGCCGAAGATCTCGTCGGCACTCGACGCCGCGAAGAGCGGCGTGAAGTCGGTGCACATCGTCGACGGCCGGATCGAGCATTCGGTGCTGCTGGAAATCCTGACCGAGCAGCCGTTCGGCACGATGATCCGCTCGCATTGAGCGCGCGCCGCCCGCCTGCCAGCCCCGACCTGCCGGCCCCGCTGCGGCGCCGGCGCATCTCGCGCAGCCGGCCGCGCGCCGGCGCGCCCGTCTGGCTGTTCGATCTCGACAACACGCTGCACCACGCGTCGCACGCGATCTTTCCGGAGATCAACCGTGCGATGACGCAATACATCATCGACGCGCTGCAGGTCGGGCGCGCCGAAGCCGACCGCCTGCGCAACGGCTACACCGAGCGCTACGGCGCCGCGCTGCTCGGCCTCACGCGCCATCATCCGATCGACCCGCACGATTTCCTGCGCGTGGTCCACACGTTTTCCGACCTGCCCGCGATGGTGCGCGCCGAGCGTGGCCTCGCGCGCATCGTCGCCGCGCTGCCGGGCCGCAAGCTGATCCTGACCAACGCGCCGGAAAACTATGCGCGCGCGGTGCTGCGCGAGTTGGGCATCGAGCGGCTGTTCGAGCGCGTGATCGCGATCGAGCACATGCGCGACCGCCGCATGTGGCGCGCGAAGCCCGACCACGCGATGCTGCGCCGGACGCTGCGCGCCGCGCATGCGCGGTTCGCCGACGCGATCCTCGTCGAGGATACGCGCAGCCACCTGAAGCGCTACAAGCGTCTGGGCATCCGCACGGTATGGATCACCGGCCACCTGCCCGGCCATCTGCCGGCGACCGGACGCCCGCATTATGTCGACCAGCGCATTCGTTCGTTAAAATCG
>NZ_BCPP01001468.1:0-1051 GCF_016586125.1 Burkholderia sp. E168m23 | reverse complement strand
CAAAAACGGGGGAGTAATCGCTTGTTGCGCTCATTGCAGTCTTCTTTGTTGCTGAATGTCACCCGCTCAGGCGAGGCCGAAGCCGTCGTCCGCGGAGATGATCGAGCCATTGATGAACTGCGACTCGTCGGCCGCGAGCAGCAACAACAGCCCGTCGAGATCCTGCGGCTTGCCGACACGCCGGCGCGGCAGAATCGACTGCAGCTTCTGGCCCTGCTCGGTTTCCCACAGGTAATGATTGATTTCGGTATCGATATAGCCCGGGCAGATCGCGTTCACGTTGATCCCGTGACGGCCCCACTCCAGCGCCATCGCGCGCGTCATCTGCACGACCGCGGCCTTGCTCATCGCGTACAGCCCGATTTGCGGGAACACGCGCAGCCCGGCCACCGACGCGATGTTGATGATCCGGCACGGCGGCTTGCCGCTGCCGCCGCCGTTCGCGCGCATGATCATCCGCTTCGCGACTTCCTGCGCGACGAAAAATGCGCCGCGCGTGTTCGTATCGAACACGAACTCGAAATCCGCCGGCGTCACGTCGACGAGCTTCTGCATCGTCGACACACCCGAATTGTTCACGAGGATATCAATCGTGCCGGCTTCCGTCTCCGCATGCGCGACGGCCGCCTTGATGCTCTGGACATCGGTCACGTCGAGCGACACGACGTGCGCGGCGCCACCCGCCGCCTCGATCTCCGCGCGCAGCTCCTTCAGGCGCTCGACGCGGCGGCTCGCGAGCACGACCTTCGCGCCGGCTTGCGACAGTACCTGCGCAAAACGCTGCCCGAGGCCGCTCGACGCGCCCGTCACCAGCGCAACCTTGCCTTCCAGATTGATCGATCGACCCATTTGACCATCCCCTTTCGATGTCGTTTCGCCGGCCCCGGCGGCACAGCCCGGGCGGCATTACCCTAGCACAAAAAATAGAACGATCGTGCTAATCTACCCGCATGTTGTTGCGGCAAGCGTTTCGTTTCGCAGACAATACGCTCCCGAATAAAAGCATTCTAACGGTTAGAGGAACGCCAATGACCCCCGCAAGCCTCATCGA
>NZ_BCPP01001467.1:0-1052 GCF_016586125.1 Burkholderia sp. E168m23 | reverse complement strand
ATGCCGATCTCGCGCGTGCGCTCGGTGACCGACACCAGCATGATGTTCATCACGCCGATCCCGCCGACCACGAGCGAGATCACCGCGATCAGCGACAGCAGCAGTGTGAGTGACTGGCCGGTCTTCTCGACGGTCTTGACCACGCTGTCCATGTTGTACGTGAAGAAGTCCTTGCGGCCGTGGCGCTGGATCATCAGCTTCTCGAGGCTTTTCTCGGCGGCGGCGCTCGGCTGCCCGTCGCGCACGCGCACGGTGATGCTGTCGAGATAGCGCTGGCCGAACAGGCGCCCGCTCGCGGTCGTGTACGGCACCCACACGTTCAGGCTCTTCACGCTGCCGAACGCGCTCTTCTTGTCGGCGGTCACACCGATCACGACGCACGGCACGTTGTCGACCAGGATCGCTTCGCCGACCGGATTGCGCGTCGCGCCGAACAGCTTGCGGCGCGTGTTCTGGTCGATCACGGCCACTTGCGCCTGGCGGCGCACCGCATCGTCGTCGAACGGGACGCCGAGCGCGAAGCGCATTCCGCGCGTCTGGAAGTAGCTGTCGCCGACGCCGCTCACGAGCGCGTGGACGTCGACGTTGCGGTAGCGCAGCAGCAGCGTGCGCGACGTTTCGGGCGTCGCGCTGTCGACGTACGGCTGCTCGGCGAGCGCGGCGACGTCGGCGGGCACGAGCGTCTGGATCGTGTCCGCGCGGCTGTCGCCCCAGTCGGAGCCCGGATAGAGGCTGATCGTATTGGTGCCGATGCTGCCGATTTCTTCGAGCATGTAGCGCTTCGCGCCTTCGCCGACCGCGACGATCGACACGACCGACGTAATGCCGATGATGATGCCGAGCATCGTCAGCAGCGTGCGCAGCCGGTGCGACACGAGCGCGATCCACGCCATCCGGCATGCTTCGGCGAAACGGCCGGTGCCGGCGGCGAAGCGTCGGGCGCGGGGGGCGGGATCGGCGGCGGTATCGTTATTGGCGGGCGGCGGTGCGTCGCCGGAAGCCGGCGCGGACCGCGTGTCGGCTGCCGTTTCCGTCGTTGCGGCCGCGCCGAC
>NZ_BCPP01001466.1:0-1055 GCF_016586125.1 Burkholderia sp. E168m23 | reverse complement strand
AATGACCTTGCCGAATCTGTTGATTATGGAGTAACTGCATCGGCAAATTCGGTAGAAGTTGGGCCAAAATTCTTGCGAATCACGGATATACAGAACGGCAATGTTGACTGGTCCGGTGTTCCTTACTGCGTATGTGAAGACGGGGAGAGGGTAGCGGCTCGATTGAAAGCGGGCGATATAGTCTTTGCTCGAACTGGTGCGACGACTGGCAAGAGCTATTTGATTGATAAGTGCCCTGAGGACGCGGTTTTTGCTTCGTATCTAATCCGCGTACGCTTGGGAAGTGGTGCTGACTCAAAGTTCGTGAGTCACTTTTTTGATACGCCGGACTATTGGGGGCAAATTTCGAAGGGGGCTCGTGGTGCCGCGCAACCAGGTGTGAATGCGACAACACTTCGCGCCTTACAAGTTCCCCTGCCGCCAATCGAAGAGCAACGCCGCATTGCAGCCATTCTTGACAAGGCCAACGAGTTGCGCGCACAACGGAAGGAAGCGCTCGCGCTGCTGGATAGCATGGCCCAGTCGATTTTTGTCGACATGTTTGGGAAACCAGAAAAACCGGCCGCTGGTGTTGAGGTCGTGCCACTAGCACAACTTTGCCATCGGATAACGGACGGCACTCATCAATCGCCGGAGTGGAGCGACTCAGGCGTGCCGTTCCTCTTCGTCAGTAATATCGTGTCTGGTGAGATTGATTTCGAGACGAAGAAATTCATCAATGATGCGACTCACCACGAGCTGACGCGCCGGTGTCCAATTGAATGCGGTGACGTGCTCTATTCAACCGTTGGTTCGTATGGGGTTCCGGCCGTTGTGCGCGAATCGAGAAAATTTGCATTCCAACGACACATCGCACACTTGAAGCCAAATCTCTCATTGCTAGACCCGGAATATTTATGTGCGATGTTGGCTTCTCCATCGTTAAAGCGGCAAGCTGACCAAGTTGCTCGTGGAGTGGCGCAGAAGACAATAAATTTGTCTGAGATTGGCAAATACATTGTACTCAAAGCTTCGATGCCGATGCAGCAGCAATTTTCGAATATAATCAGAAAAAT
>NZ_BCPP01001465.1:0-1062 GCF_016586125.1 Burkholderia sp. E168m23 | reverse complement strand
CTTGCCGAACAGCGGGTAGTAGCCGGGATCGTCGACGAGCACGGTGTCGCCGGGGCGCACGAAATAGCGCAGCACGAGGTCCATCGCCTGGTTCGCGCCGTGCGTGAGCACGATCTGCGCGGGCGGCGCCTCGATCTCGTAGCCGGCGAGCTTCTGCTGCAGCGACTGGCGCAGCGGCAGGTAGCCGAAGCGGCTGCCGTAGCGGAACAGCGACGCGGCGCTCGTGCGCATGATGCGCTGCTGGTACTGGTTCAGCCGCGTTTCCTCGAGCCACTCGATCGGCGGGAAGCCTTCGCCGAGATTGAGCACGTCGGGCTTCGCGTGCAGTTGCTCGCGCATCAGCCACACGATGTCCATCGCGCGGTCGAGCGAGCTCGGCTCGTCGAGCTCGGGCGCGGCCGCCGCGCGTCGCGTGACGAAGAAGCCCGAGCCGCGGCGCGGCTCGATCAGGCCGTCGGCCGCGAGCATCTCGAACGCGCTGATCACGGTGTTCTTCGAGCAGCCGGATGCCTCAGCGTATTCCCTGATCGACGGCAGTTTCGTGCCGGCCGCCAACACCCCTTCCTCGATCTGTCTGGCGAGATTGTCTGCCATCGCGCCAGACAGGCTGGCTTTTGCACGCTGTTTCATCGGAATCTTCCGTCGGACCGGCCCACTGTAATGGGTACGGTTGAGTGACTGTCTGCGCCGTCTGTACCTTTTCAATGGGTACAGCGTGACTATTATTCGGCTGTCCGCCGCCCGCCGCAAGCACCGACGGGCGACATCGCCACCCGCAACAGTCAACCCATCATGCCGATCGATTCCGCCTTGCCGAACTTCCGCTCGCTGACGCCCGAGCAACGCCTGTCCCACTTGTCCCGTGCCGTCGGGCTCGACGATGCCGAGCACGCGCTGCTCGCCCAACCGGGCGCGCTGCCGCTCGATACCGCGAACGGGATGATCGAGAACGTGATCGGCACGTTCGAGCTGCCGATGGCGGTGGCCGGCTACTTCCGGATCAACGATCGGGACGTGATCGTGCCGATGGCCGTCGAGGAGCCGTCGATCGTGGCGGCCGCC
>NZ_BCPP01001464.1:0-1063 GCF_016586125.1 Burkholderia sp. E168m23 | reverse complement strand
CGCACGCTTAAACGCGCCGCACCTTCGACGCGAACAGGCCCTGCGGGCGCAGCATGAGAATCACCACGACGGTGAGCAGCGTGAGCACGCGCGCTATCGATCCCGACAGGAAGAACTCGCTGATCGACTGCATCTGCGCGATGCCGAACGCCGACGCCACGGTACCGAGCAAGCTGGCCGCGCCGCCGAACGTCACGACGAGAAACGAATCGACGATATAGAGCGAGCCGCTCGTCGGTCCCGTCGAGCCGATGGCCGTGAAGGCCGCGCCCGCCACGCCCGCGATGCCGCAGCCGATCGCGAACGTCATGCGATCGGTGCGCCGCGTGTTGATGCCCGCCGCGTTCGCCATCGGCCGGTTCGCGACCGTGGCGCGCACGCGCAAGCCCCACCGCGAGCGATAGAGCGCGAGCAGCAGGCCGCCCGTCATCAGCAGCGCGAGGCCCATCACGAACATGCCGCTCACCGGAATGTCGAGGCCGGGCGTAGGTTCCCACGAACCCATCAGCCAGTCGGGCAGCGCCGGACTCACCTCCTTCGGCCCGAAGGTCGAGCGGAACACCTGCTGCATGCCGAGGCTCAGGCCCCAGGTGGCGAGCAGCGTGTCGAGCGGGCGCTTGTAGAGATGGCGGATCAGCGCCCATTCGGCGAGCCAGCCCGCCGCGAAGGCCAGCGCGAACGCCGCGACAATCGCGAAGAAGAAATACACGGGCGTGAGCGCGTGCCAGACGTTCTGCGAAAACCACGAAAACAGGTAGACCGTATAGGCGCCGATCGTCATGAATTCGCCGTGCGCCATGTTGATCACGCCCATCTGGCCGAAGATCACGGCGAGCCCGAGCCCCATCAGGAGCAGGACGCTGAAGAGGCTCAGACCGGCGAAGCCCTGCATCAGCGTGATGTTGAAAATATCGGTAGCGGACATCGAACGCTCCTCGCGCGGCGGCGTCATCGGCCGCCGCGCCGCTGCGGTTGACGGATTACATGTAGCCCTTGGGGAACGGATTCGGCTGGATCGGCTGCTCCGACTGCGCGACGACCTTGAACTGGCCGTCCGCCTGGC
>NZ_BCPP01001463.1:0-1067 GCF_016586125.1 Burkholderia sp. E168m23 | reverse complement strand
CCGCGCATCGAGATCGTCATCGCCGGTCGGGTAGTGATCCCACGGCTTGAATACCTTCAGACGGTAGCCCTTGTAGTTCGGCAGCACCTCGCCGATGAACGGCACGACCTGCGCGCGGCCCGTCTTCGCGAGCCGGCCGACGGCCGTCAGCGTGCAGGCCGGCACACCGAAGAACGGGACGAACGTCGAGTTGCGCAGCCCGTAGTCCATGTCCGCGCCGAGCATCACCGGCTTGCGGTCGCGCAGCCAGCGCAGCACGACGCGCGCGCTGTCCGCGCGGCCGACCATCTCGGCGTCGAAGCGCCCGCGCGCCTTCTTCGCCTCTTCCTCGAGCACCGCGTTCGAGAACGGCTGGTACAGCGATCCGCAGCGACGCTGCAGTGAACGGTTCAGCCAGATCGAACCGGCCTCGATGCCGACGAAGTGCAGGCCGAGGAACAGCGTCGGCGGCAGGTCGGGATCGGTGAGATCGACCGCGCTGTCGACCTGGATCAGCTTCGCGAGCTTCTTCTCCGAGCCGAACCATTGCACGCTGCGCTCGACGTAGCTGCGGATCGCATGACGGAAATGCCGGCCCGCCACTTCCTCGCGCCGTTCGTCGCTCCAGTCCGGGAAGCAGAGTTTCAGATTCGTATGTACGATGCGCTTTCGCCGGCTGGGGATCTGATACAGCAGCCAGCCGAGGCCATCGCCGAACCGTGCGGTCAGACCGTACGGCAGCAGGGCGAGCAGCTTCAGCAAGCCGATGGCGAGGTGCGTGCCGAGGCGGCCTAGCATGCGGAATCTCCGTAGGGCCGGCTGGCCGGTACGTTGCGAACAGGGTGGTAAGACAGCGGACGATGCAGCACGGGCGGCGCTCTGTGACAATTCAGGAAAGCCGCTATAATACGGGCTTCGCCGAGTTAACTGACAACTTGCGGGGCGAAGCCGGCTGGCGCGACACACGCTGCCCGGTCCTGGTAATCCGCTAAAGCGTCGCCGCTTCAGGCCCAACGAAGCTGGCTACGTGAAACCAACCGTAACCACTCGTATAACTTCGTATAATGTATGCTATACGAAGTTATTAC
>NZ_BCPP01001462.1:0-1071 GCF_016586125.1 Burkholderia sp. E168m23 | reverse complement strand
GGCAGCCTGCAGGCGCAGCTCGAGATCTTCGGCGATCGCTGCGAGCCGCTCGACGGGCTGCGTCGCCGCGTGCTCCGCGCGGCTGCCGGCCTGTCGCTGCAGGACGCGCTCGCGCATCCGCTGCTCGACGAGCGCGAGCGGCTCTACCGGCTCTTCATGCATTCGGTGCAGGCGTCCCACTGGGCCGGCGATGCGCCGTATGCGGGCGCGCTGCGGCTGTTCGTGCCGGAGCGCTGCAATCCGCTGATTCCGCAGCAGCGCGCGGCGCTCACCGATTACTGGACGGCGCAGGCGCTCGGCGGCATCACGGCCGTCGATATCCCCGGCGGTCATTTCGACTGCCTGAACGCCGCGTTCGTCGACACCCGCCTGAAGGAGGCACGATGAAGGTCCATCCGCTGCCGGTCGTCGTGGCCGGCTCCCGTTTCGGTCAGTTCTATGCGGCGGGCCTCGCGGCGTCCGGTTCGTATCACGTCGCCGGCATCCTCGGGCAAGGCAGTGCGCGCACGGCCGCATTGGCCGCACGCGTCGGTGCGCCGGTGTTCGACCGCGTCGACGCGTTGCCGGACGACGTGCGCATCGCGTGCGTCGCCGTCGGCGGCGCGGCGCGCGGCGCGCAAGGCGCCGCGCTCGCGTGCCGGCTGCTCGAACGCGGCATCGACGTCGTGATCGAGCATCCGCTGCTGCCCGACGAATGGGCCAGCGTGCTGCGCACCGCGTCGCGCCACGGCCGCCGCTGCCTGCTCAACAGCTTCTATCCGAACCTGCCGGTCGTCGCGCGCTTCATCGCGGTCGCACGGCGGCTGCGCGAGACGAGCGCGCCGGTGCATGCGGACGTGGTGTGCTCGGTGCAGGCGAGCTACGCAGCGCTCGACGTGCTCGCGGCGGCGTTGCAGGGTGTCGGGCCGTGGTCGGTCGAACCGATCGGGCCGGCGCTGTCGTCGATGCGCGAATGCGCGATGGTGCTCGCCGAAACGCCGGTGTCGCTGCGCGTGCACAACGAGATGGCGGCGGCCGACGACGGCCGGATGAGCGTGCTGTTCGGCATCACGCTGACGACCGACGCCGGCA
>NZ_BCPP01001461.1:0-1073 GCF_016586125.1 Burkholderia sp. E168m23 | reverse complement strand
CATGCCGGCGGGCTCGCCGGACAAAACGTCGCCCGGCGAGTTGCTCGAGGGCGCCGAATTCGCCAGGCTTCTCGCATCGGTGCGCGAGCGTTACGACTTCATCGTCATCGACGGACCGCCGCTATTGACGAGCAACGATGCGCTCGGCATCGTCGGCGCAGGCTGCGACGCGCATGTGCTCGTGTCGCGCGGTGGCTTGACGCGTGCCTCGGATGTTGAGGAGGCGCTGTCGCGTTTGACGAGCATTGGCGCGGATATTACCGGGCACGTGTTCAATACCTACACGGGGACGAACAAGATAATCGTCGAGCGTGTAACGACGCGCGGCTTCCCGGTTCGGACAGCGGCACGCCAGCGGGCGTAGTTCACGGGGGCCCGCACGTAGCGCCGGTGGAAACCGGCGGCGATCACGTGAGCGCCTTTCCGGCGGTGCTGCGTTTGCCGCGTTGGACTGCGACATTCATGAAGCGGTCGGAAGCGGGCGGCGGCTGACGGGGCCGGGCGTGTTGCGCACAGGTCGCGCCCAGCAACTCTTGCCCGGTCGCCTCGGCGATCGTCAGCTCGAGCGAGCCCGACGTCACATAGCGATCGCTTCAAAGCGAATCGAATATTCGCGTCATCATCTCCGCGCTTTTGCTCCAGCTGTATTGCGCCGCATGCGAATAACCCCTACGTTTCAGGTCCGCTCTGAGTTCGGCCGAGTCCAGCAAATTTCGCAGCTTTTCCGCGATGTCGTCACGCGAATAGGGATCGCAGTACAGCGCTGCATCGCCGCAGACCTCGGGCAATGCCGCCGATCGTCCCACGAGGGTCGGGCAACCCTGGCGCATGGCTTCGAGCGGCGGAATGCCGAAGCCTTCATAGATCGACGGGTAGAGGAAGCAGACGGCATGTTGGTACAGTGCCTTCAATTGTTCGTCGCTGATGTATCCGGCGTACTTGATGTTCTGCTCGGTGGCGGCAATATCGTCTTGCGTTCCGAAAACGGCGGCATTGCGCATGCCGACGATGACCAGATCCACTGACGCGTCGTTGAGTTGTCGGAATGCCGCGATCAGCCGGCCGAAGTTCTT
>NZ_BCPP01001460.1:0-1075 GCF_016586125.1 Burkholderia sp. E168m23 | reverse complement strand
GAATTCAGGACGACGTAATCAGTCTAGGGCGCGAAACTTAACGCGCCGTGAAGGGGCGGCGGCACGCATGACAGGATCTTCATGCGCGCCGCGACGGTCAGGCGGGCGCCGACACCAGCGCGCAGAAGTTCTCGAGATCGACGTTGCCGCCGCTGATCACCACGCCGACGCGCTTGCCCTGCAGCGCATCCTTCATCCGCCGCACGGCGGCGAACGACAGGCAGCCGGTCGGCTCGACGACGATCTTCATCCGTGTGGCGAAGAAACGCATGGACTCGATCAGTTCTGCGTCCGTCGCGGTCAGGATGTCGTCGACGTCGCGGCGCAGGATCGGGAACGTCAGGTTGCCGAGGTGCTGCGTCTGCGCGCCGTCGGCGATCGTGCGCGGTGTGTCGATATGCACGATCGTGCCGGACCGGAACGATTGCTGGGCGTCGTTGCCGGCTTCCGGCTCGACGCCGTACAGCTTCGCGTGCGGCGACAGCGCGCGCGTGGCGAGCGCGGTGCCCGACAGCAACCCGCCACCGCCGAGCGGCGTGAACACCGCGTCGAGCGGGCCGACTTCGTCGAACAGTTCCTTGGCCGCGGTGCCCTGGCCGGCGATCACGTCCGGGTGATCGTAGGGCGGGACCAGCGTGAGCCCATGCTTCTCCGCGAGATCGCGCCCGATCTGCTCGCGATCCTCGGTATAGCGGTCGTAGGTCACGACGTTGCCGCCGTAGCCGCGCGTCGCGGCCATCTTCGCGGCCGGCGCGTCCTGCGGCATCACGATCGTCGCGGGAATGCCGAGAATGCGCGCCGACAGCGCGACCGCCTGCGCATGGTTGCCCGACGAGAACGCGACGACGCCGTGGCGGCGCTGTTCCGCGTTGAAGCGCGACAGTGCGTTGAACGCGCCGCGGAACTTGAAGGCGCCCATGCGCTGCAGGTTCTCGCATTTGAAGAACACCTGCGCGCCGAGCGCGTCGTCGATCGTCCGCGACGTCATCACCGGCGTGCGGTGCGCGTGGCCTTCGAGCCGGGCCGCGGCGGCGACGACGTCGTCGTACGTAGGGAGAGTCGGAGAATTCATGGT
>NZ_BCPP01001459.1:0-1080 GCF_016586125.1 Burkholderia sp. E168m23 | reverse complement strand
TCGATCACGAAGCAGCACACCGCGACGATGTCGTCCGACGGCACGTCCGATTCGACCCACAGCGACAGGTCGGCGCCCGTTTCCTCGCGGCCGACGATCCGGCCGAGATTGCCGAGTTCCTCGGTGAGCAGTTCGCGATCCTTCGCGTCGACGCCCACGAGCGTGATCTTCAGGTGCGGGCCGCCGGCATCGGCGTCGGCCGCCGGATGCGCGGCCGCGACGGCCTGTTCGACCACATGGTCGGGGGCGCGATCGCCGGCAGCGGCGGGTTCGACGACGGCGGGTGCCACGGCAGCGACCGGTGCAACCGGCGCGGCCGGCGCAGGCTCGGCGGCCGCAGCAGGCGCGCCCGCGCCGCTTTCGGCCTTCAGCCGTTCGAGCTTCGCGCAGATCGTCGCGGCGGCGGCCGCGTCCGGTTCGGCACTCGCGCGGTAGTCGACGAGCTGGTCGGACAACACGTCCTTGGTTTCCAGGAACGCGTCGATCATTTCCTTGGTCAGCGTCAGCTCATGGTTGCGCGCGCGGTCGAGCAGCGATTCGAGGATGTGCGTCGTATCGGTCAGCGCGGAAAAGCCGAACGTCGCCGCGCCGCCCTTGATCGAATGCGCGGCGCGGAAGATCGCCGCCAGATCCTCGGGATCGGGCGCATCGACGTCGAGGTTCAGCAGCAGCTGCTCCATCTGCGCGAGCAGCTCGTCGGCTTCGTCGAAAAAGGTCTGGTAGAACTGAGTGATGTCGAGAGTCATGCCCGGTCACCGGTTGAATTCGTCGCGTTCATGTCAGGAGGCAGCCGGCTCGGACAGCGTCGCGACCAGCTCGACGAGCACGCCCGGGTCGATCGGCTTTTCGATCCAGCCGGTCGCGCCCGCGTCGCGTGCGGCGTCCTTGAACGCATCGCTGCCCTCGGTCGTCAGCACGAGGATCGGCGTGTCCGCGTACGCGGTCAGCTTGCGCAGCGCGGCGATCACCTCGAGCCCGCTCTTGCGCGGCATGTTCTGGTCGGTCAGGACCAGGTCGTACGGCGCCGTCGCCGCCATGTCGAAGCCGGCTTCGCCGTCCGGCGCCACCGTCACGTCGTAG
>NZ_BCPP01001458.1:0-1082 GCF_016586125.1 Burkholderia sp. E168m23 | reverse complement strand
GCGCCGATCGACATCCAGATCGTCGGCAACAAGCTCGACCAGAACCGTGCGGTCGCGAATGCGCTGCTCGCGAAGCTGCGCGGCGTGCGCGGGCTCGTCGACGCGCGCATCCAGCAGCCCGGCGACGAGCCGGCGATCAACGTGAACGTCGATCGCACGAAGGCGATCCAGGCCGGCCTCGAACAGCGCGACGTCGCGCAGAACCTGCTGATCGCGCTGTCCGGCAGCTCGCAGACGACGCCGAACTTCTGGCTCGATCCGCGCAACGGCGTCAGCTATCCGGTGCTCGTGCAGACGCCGCAATACACGGTGAATTCGCTGCAGTCGCTCGCGAACGTGCCGCTGCCCGCCGGCACCGCACGCTCGCCGCAGACGCCGGCCGGTGGCCCGGCCGCGGGCGCGCCCGCGCAGAACCTGCTCGGCGCGCTCGGCTCGTTCTCGCGCGCGACGCAGCAGGCCGTGGTGTCGCACTACAACGTGCAGCCGGTGCTCGACATCTTCGCGTCGGTGCAGGGGCGCGACCTCGGCGGCGTCACGGGCGACGTGACGAAGCTCGTCGACGCCGCGCGCGCGCAACTGCCGCCCGGCGCGTCGATCGTGCTGCGCGGCCAGGTGCAGGCGATGCACGAGTCGTTCACGGGCCTGCTCGGCGGCCTCGCGCTCGCGATCTCGCTGGTCTACCTGCTGATGGTCGTGAACTTCCAGTCGTGGCTCGATCCGCTCGTGATCGTCGGCGGCCTGCCCGCATCGCTCGCCGGCATCGCATGGATGCTGTTCGTCACGCGCACCACGCTGTCGGTGCCCGCGCTGACCGGCACGATCCTGTGCATCGGCATCGCGACCGCGAACAGCATCCTCGTCGTGAACGCGGCGCGCGAGCTGCTCGCGGGCGGCGAGCCGCCGTGGCAGGCGGCGCTCGACGCCGGCTTCGCCCGCTTCCGGCCCGTCGTGATGACCGCGCTCGCGATGCTGATCGGCATGCTGCCGATGGCGCTCGGCCTCGGCGACGGCGGCGAGCAGAACGCGCCGCTCGGCCGCGCGGTGATCGGCGGCCTCGCGTTCGGCACGGTGTCGACGCTGCT
>NZ_BCPP01001457.1:0-1093 GCF_016586125.1 Burkholderia sp. E168m23 | reverse complement strand
TTCGCACCGTTCGCACCGTTCACGCCGTGCGCGGCGAGACTCATGCGCTCCGGGCGGATGCACGCGACGGCCGATGCGCCCTCGGCGGCTTCGCCGATATGGCGGCCGACGAGCTTCGTGCCGTCGTCGAGCCGGAATTCGCAGAATTCGCCGTCGACGCGTGCGATGGTGCCGCGCAGCCGGTTGCTGTCGCCGATGAAGTTCGCGACGAATTCGTTGCACGGCGATTCGTACAGGCGGTCGACGGTGTCGAGCTGCTGCACGATGCCCTTGTCGAACACGGCGACGCGATCGGACATCGTCAGCGCCTCGCCCTGATCGTGCGTCACGTACACGAAGGTCACGCCGAGCTTCTCGTGCAGCGCCTTCAGTTCGTACTGCATGTGTTCGCGCAACTGCTTGTCGAGCGCGCCGAGCGGCTCGTCCATCAGCACCAGCTTCGGCTCGAACACGAGCGCACGGGCCAGCGCGATGCGCTGCTGCTGGCCGCCCGACAGTTGCGCCGGATAGCGTTTCGCGAAGCGCTCCATCTGCACCATCTTCAGCGCGTGCGCGACGCGCTCCGCGCGCTCGGCGGCGGGCAGCTTGCGCACCGTCAGCGGATACCCGACGTTCTGCTCGACCGTCAGGTGCGGAAACAGCGCGTAGTTCTGGAACACCATGCCGATGTTGCGCTTGTGCGGCGGCACGCTGTTCAGCAACTCGCCGTCGAGGCGGATTTCGCCGCCGGTCGGGAATTCGAAGCCGGCCAGCATCATCAGGCAGGTGGTCTTGCCCGAGCCGGACGGCCCGAGCAGCGTCAGGAATTCCCCGCGCTGGATGTCGAGGTCGAGCGATTTGACGACCAGCGTCTCGCCGTCGTAGGTCTTCCGCACGCCGCGAAAGCTGACGATCACATCATCGGACTTCATCGTGCTGTCCCCTGGTTCCGCGCCAATTGATTTTGAGATGCGAGCCACTATACGGCGCGCACGGTTCTATACTAGGGAACCATTTCAATATTCCTAGTAGGACCACTTTGGATACCGTGATCGTCGCCGACTGGCTGTCCGCCCGTCTGGACCGCAGCTCGTCCGAGCCGATGTACCGGCAA
>NZ_BCPP01001456.1:0-1100 GCF_016586125.1 Burkholderia sp. E168m23 | reverse complement strand
TGTGCGATTCGCAGACATCGTTTCACTTTTTTGAAGGCCGTTTCTTTGGCGCGTCGGAACCCGTGGCGCCCGTAGGGAACACGGGTTCCGACGCGCGCCGATGATGTTCGCCGAGGATTTTGTCGACCCGCCATTCGCGGTGTCGAATTCGCTCTTTCCGCTCGTCGTACGCACCTTCCACCGCTTCCGCGAGAGGTGTGATTTCACCCAGCTCCGCAATGCGGTCAACCGGAGTCTTTCCACCGAGTGAGCCGTGTGGCCGACGCCAGTTGTAGTCGAACTGCCACTCTTCGATTCGCAAGTCGATTGCCCGCTCTGTCGGGGCATGGTGGAACCAGAATTCGTTCAGGTCAGTAAGCTGCGAACGTTCAACTTTGCCATTGAGGTGCGGCGAGCGTGGTGGAATTGGCCGGAATTTAATGCACTCGTTCATCAGGCGCCGCTGCACGGATTCAGCGAAGAACTCACCGCCGCGATCGGTCTGGATACGTTGAATCGGAAACGGCATCTCCTCGATGACGCGATCAAGGAAAAACAGCGTATTTCGGGCATTTCTACGGGGGTAGACGGCCAGCACACGAAAGCGTGAACAGTCGTCGATGGCCGTGTACTGGTAGACGCCTCGTGCAATCTTCATCGTGTCCATCTGGACGCGGTCTCCGGGAACTGGACGGCTGTAGCGCCTCGGTTGTGCCGGCCTCCTGGGGCGAACCAACGGCTTCACCAACGCTTCGCACAGGACCTTGTGAATGGTCGCAAGGGACAGTTCTCTTTGTTCGTTCAGACGCAATTCGTTCTGAATCCGCCGTGCCCCCTTGCGCTCGGCCCGCAGGCGAAGAATCGTTGCCCGATCAGCGTCAGAGACCTTTCGATTCGGGCTGGTCAGAGGGCGACGGCTTTGAGAGCGAAGACCTTCTTCTCCCGCCTCCTGGTAGCGGCGCAGCCACTTGCGAAGCGTCGGCCTGGAGATGCCACAACGCGTGCACACGAGACCGGCGTTGCCGGTCTCGTGATACATGCGCACCCAACGTAATCGCATCGAGATTTCGCGCTCCATCGTCCCATATTAGTTGAAACGATGTCCGTGAATCACACAGCTG
>NZ_BCPP01001455.1:0-1103 GCF_016586125.1 Burkholderia sp. E168m23 | reverse complement strand
GCTGAACCGCTATCGCCGCGAAGTGACCGCGCGGGCGAATGGTGGGGTGGACCACGCGTAGCGGGTCGACACGTTCCGTTGTCGCGCGGCGCGGGCCGAATTCCGGCCGACGGGCGAACCCGATGCATGCCGACCGGCGTTGCCGGCCGGCGGATTATTCATTTCCGGAAATAATCGACTCATCCATTTCTTGAAACGCATGACGAGATCAAAATTCATCCGTTTAGTATTTTTTAATAAACATTCGTTCCCGGATTAAAGCGGCATTTTGCATGTCTGTTGCTGACTGTTTGTTTTTCGCAATCCGGGAAATTCGGTGAAAAGTCGGCTGGTTGAAATTGAATTGTAGGCATTGGGCGCGGCCTCTGTCATGACGGTGAAATCGGCGTGATAACGTCGAACTTTGCCGGAAATCGCCTGTTTTTACGAGAATTTATCAACCATTTTGGTATGCTCGATTCGTTCGCATATTAATTTACAAAATCACTACTCGATAATGTTGGTGTAAGCATATTGATGCGATGAAAATCGATAGATAAATACGAGTGTCATGATTGAAAATAAGAATGATATGTAACCATGCTTCAAGATAAAATCGTTTCCGAATCCAGATAGGAGAAACGGTACAGGGAGACGAACGGCAACTTATCTGTCGAGGGGTGCAACTTTGAGGCGGCGGTATGGCTAATGTGAGATTGGCAAAGCGATTGAGAAGTTTGCCTTCGCTGGATTTCCTGAGAGGCTTCGAATGCGCGGCGCGCCATTTGAGTTTCACGCGTGCGGGGCAGGAGCTCAACGTCACGCAATCGGCCGTGAGTCGCCAGGTCAAGGCGCTCGAAGAGCAGCTCCGGATCGAGCTCTTTCACCGGCATATTCGTTCCCTGACGCTGACCGACAAGGGGCGTGAGTTGTACGACGCGATCTCGTTCGCGTTGTCCGATCTGGAATCGGTGGTCGGCAAGCTGTCGTCGAGTGTCGGCCAGCGTTCGATCTCGTTGTCGACCACCGTCTCGTTCGCGGCGCTGTGGCTGATTCCGCGCCTCGGTTCGTTCCGCGCCAGCTATCCGGACATCGACGTGCGCGTGTCGGCCACGAGCGAAATT
>NZ_BCPP01001454.1:0-1107 GCF_016586125.1 Burkholderia sp. E168m23 | reverse complement strand
ACACGTCCTTCGACGTGTCGCTTTTTTCTTCCTTGTGCGAGAACCAAAAAAGTGGCTTGGCTTGCTGCAACGGCTGCTTGAGTGTGTTTGCACGAAGGGGTCTAGATCTCGCGTGCAAGCCGTTACGCTGGCTACTGCCCAACACCTCTCAGGGAGGTGGTCCCCACAATACTCGGTCGTTACTTCGTCAGGATCAGTTTGCCGAGCCGCGTGGCCCGCAACTGGTAAGTCTCTCCGTTATGCGCGATGCTGATGTGGCTATGGCCTTGCAGCAGCGTATCGCTGTTGACGACCCGCGTGCCTGCATCGCGGTTGCCGGCGGGTTTCGCCGGCGTGGTGACCGCTGCCGTCTTCTGACGGCTGCTGGCTGCGGTGCTGGTGGTGCGGCGCAGGGTCAGCGTGGTCGGGCGCATGGTGTCGGTCATTCGGTTTGATCGGTGACTGTCGATACGATGGAATGAATTCTAAATGATAACTATTCCCATTTACAAAAACTCTTTATCGATCGATAAGTCTGGTCTGATAGTTTGAATCAAAGCGGCGGCCCGCAGGCCGCCGCCGGGTTCAGTGCAGCGGATCGGGGTCCTTGCGACCTTGCGCGTACTCGCGGATCAGGCGAACGGTGTCGATATCCGACGTGCGGTACGCCTCCTTGACGATCCCGTGCGTCTGTCGCGCTTCTTCGCTGTCGTCCGTGACCGTCAGCGTCGTGCGGTACTTGAAACGCAGGAACAGTTGGCGGTCGTCGCGCTCCTCGATCGTCATCGTCAGCGAGCCGCCGATCTCGCCATCGGCCGCGCGGATGTCGTAGCGGACCTGCTGGTTCGGCGTGAACGTCACGTGGTCGCGCACGGTCGCGTGGCCGTAATGGAGTTCGCGTTCGAGCGTCGTGTCCGTCCGTTCGTGGATGACGCAGCTGTCGAGGCCGATCACGAACAGTTGCGGCTGTTCGGCACGCAATACGAGGCCTTCCCAGAGCTGGTCGCGGGTGAGGCTCGGCACGCCCGGTTCGTCGGAGTTGATCTGGATCAGGTGTTCGAAGTTCAAGGGGCGGGTTCCTTCTGGTGGCGGCTGGCCACATGGTTCAAGAACTTATTGTGACGCAAA
>NZ_BCPP01001453.1:0-1107 GCF_016586125.1 Burkholderia sp. E168m23 | reverse complement strand
GGCCGCTATTCGGTGCACGAGGAAGACCGTAGCGAGTGGCTCGGCTTCCTCGGGCTGCTCAAGCGCTACCGTCCGAAGGCGCCGATCAACGGCATCATCGTCACGGCCAGCATCGCCGAACTCACCGGCAATCGCCCCGAATTCGCGATCAACCTCGCGAAGAACCTCCGTCAGCGCGTTCAGGAGCTGACCGAAAAGCTGGAAGTGTTCGCGCCGGTCTACGTGATGTTCACGAAGGCCGACCTGATCACCGGCTTCACCGAATTCTTCAGCAGCAGCGACAAGCACGAGTACGACCGCGTGTGGGGCGCCACCCTGCCCTACGAACCCGACGACAAGCGTGACGTCGTCGCGCAGTTCGACACGCACTTCGAGGAACTCTACGAAGGGCTGAAGGAAATCAGCGTCGCGCAGCTGTCGCTGTCGCGCGGCAACCAGCTGTCGCCGGGCCAGTTGAGCTTTCCGCTCGAATTCTCGACGATCAAGCCGTCGCTGCGCGCGTTCCTCGCGACGCTGTTCGAGAACAACCCGTTCCAGTACAAGCCGATCTTCCGCGGCTTCTACTTCACCAGCGCACTGCAGGAAGGCGAAACCAACAGCGCGGCCGCGCAGCGCATCGCGCACCGCTTCGGCCTCGACGGCAGCGCGCTGCCGAAACCGCACAGCGCGTTCTCGAAGAACGGCTTCTTCCTGCGCGACCTGTTCTCGAAGGTGATCTTCGCGGACCGCCAGACGGTGCGCCAGTTCGCGAGCCCGACCAAGACGCGGCTGCGCTACGCGACCTTCTTCGGCTTCGTCGCGGCGCTCGCGCTGGCGTTGGGCGGCTGGACCTGGTCGACGATCGGCAACCAGCAGCTCGTCGCGAACGTGCAGGCCGACCTCGACAACGTCACGCGCCTGCAGCAGGGCCGCAACGACCTGCAGTCGCGCCTGCAGGCGATGGACATCATCGAGGACCGGATCGAGCAGCTCGAACAGTTCCGCCGCGACAAGCCGCTGTCGGTGTCGCTCGGCCTGTACCAGGGCGACCGTCTCGAGCAGCACCTGCTGACCGAGTACTACAACGGCGTGCGCCAGATCCTGCTGGCCCCGGTGTCGCAGAACCTC
>NZ_BCPP01001452.1:0-1111 GCF_016586125.1 Burkholderia sp. E168m23 | reverse complement strand
CCGAGCGCTTTCGGATGTCCGATGCCGTCGATCGGCGGCGTGCGCGGCACGATGCCCGTCGCGATCACCACTTCGTCGAATTCGCCCTGCAACAGCATCTCGGCGGTCGCGCGCGTGTTGACGTGCAGCGCGATGCCGCGCAATTCGATCTGCCGACGGAAATAGCGCAGCGTCTCGTTGAACTCTTCCTTGCCGGGCACCTTCTTCGCGATGTTGAACTGGCCGCCGATCTCGGCGCCCGCTTCGTACAGCGTGACCGCATGACCGCGTTCGGCCGCCGTGACCGCGAAGCCGAGGCCCGCCGGCCCGGCGCCGACCACCGCGATCCGCTTGCGCTGCGGCGCGGGCTGGATCACGAGCTCGGTTTCATGACACGCACGCGGATTCACGAGGCACGACGTGATCCTGCCGCTGAACGTATGGTCGAGGCACGCCTGGTTGCAGCCGATGCACGTGTTGATTTCGTCCGCGCGCCCTTCCCGCGCCTTGCGAACGAACTCGGCATCGGCAAGGAACGGCCGCGCCATCGACACCATGTCGCAATAGCCGTCGGCGAGCAGTTGCTCGGCGACTTCCGGCGTGTTGATCCGGTTGGTCGCGACGAGCGGGATGCCGACCTTGCCCATCAGTTGCCGCGTCACCCACGCATACGCGGCGCGCGGCACCTTGGTCGCGATGGTCGGAATGCGCGCCTCGTGCCAGCCGATGCCGGTATTGAGGATCGTCGCGCCCGCCGCCTCGATCGCCTGCGCGAGCCGGATCACCTCGTCGAGCGTCGAGCCGCCTTCGACGAGATCGAGCATCGACAGCCGGTAGATGACGATGAAGTTCGTGCCGACACGCTCGCGCACCCGCCGCACGATCTCGACCGCGAAACGGATGCGGTTCTCGTACGCGCCGCCCCACGCATCGTCGCGATGGTTCGTGC
Source organism: Burkholderia sp. E168m23 (assembly GCF_016586125.1). Classification (NCBI taxonomy): domain Bacteria; kingdom Pseudomonadati; phylum Pseudomonadota; class Betaproteobacteria; order Burkholderiales; family Burkholderiaceae; genus Burkholderia; species Burkholderia sp. E168m23. The sequence goes on along the minus strand of NZ_BCPP01001452.1, from coordinate 183 downwards.
GTGCGGCGATGAATTCGTTGATCAGGTAGCCCTCGGACCCCATGATCTCCACGCCGTCGTAGCCCGCATGCTGCGCGAGCGCCGCGCATCGCACGAAATCGGCGATCGTCTCGTCGACCTCGTCGCTCGTCAGCGCATGCGGCGTAAACCGGTTGATCGGCGCCTTCAGCGCACTGGGCGCCG
>NZ_BCPP01001451.1:0-1111 GCF_016586125.1 Burkholderia sp. E168m23 | reverse complement strand
ACGGCGGTATCGGCCGTCTGCCCGGCTTGGCGACACGACAACTCTAGGTTTAAAGTTAGGTTTAATGTCAATACGCAGGCGAGGCAGGTATGAGAATCGGGGAGCTCGCGAAGCTCAGCGGGATTTCGGCGTCACGGATCCGCTTTTACGAGGCTGAAGGGCTCATCACGGCCGTCGAACGCAGCGCGAACGGCTATCGCGATTACGCCGACAACGCGGTGTGGATGCTCGAGATCATTTCGAGCGCGCAGAGCGCGGGGTTCTCGCTCGAACAGATCCGTCATCTGCTGCCGGTGAAAGCCGGCAACTGGCAGCACGACGGACTGGTGGCGGCACTCGAACGGAAGGTCGCCGAGATCGAGGCGATGCAGAAGCGCCTCAAGGAAAACAAGGCGCAGCTGCTCGTCGCGATCGACAGTATCAGGAACCGGCCGACCGAGCTGGACTGTACCGAGCGCACGCGCTGGGTGATGGAGCGGCTGCGCGATCACGGCGTGGTGCCGATTCGCGGCAAGAAGAGCCGTACGGCGGCCAAATGACCGGCTGGCAAAACGCGCAGCCGCAGTCCGACTCATTCCTCTATTCAGTGCCTTGACCTTGAAGTTGACTTAAAGCTTAGAGTGCTTGCTGACGACGGTGAATCAGCAGGCTCCGGGTGTTGCCTGCCACGGTCGACCATCGACGGGAGACAACGAGCATGGACAGGCGTTTTACACAGGTCGAATTCGGACCGCATACGGTCGACGTGCCCGAGGGCGGGTACTACGACCGGTTCCGGATGAATCCGGACCTGGACGCGGTGGCGCGCGACCCTGCCGCGGGGAACATCGATTTTTTCCGGAGGATTCCGAAGCGTCAGGTGATGTCGCGCGTGGGTCCGACGTGGGCGCCGAACTTCTACTATCGCTCCAGCAGCATTCAGCTACTGTTCCTGGCGCCGCTCGACCGCCTGAGAACCATGCTCCCCGTACCGCTCGAACCGCTGCGGGCGCTGCCCGGCTACGGGCTTGTCGCGCTGACGTTTTTTTCGTACGCGGTGTGTGACAACGATCCGTATGACGAAGTATCGGTCGCGGTGGTGATCCGCCGGCCCGGCGCGAAAGGCTCGCAC
>NZ_BCPP01001450.1:0-1113 GCF_016586125.1 Burkholderia sp. E168m23 | reverse complement strand
CTTCATGTTCCGGTCGAAACCGAACAGGCCTTCGTAGAACGACTTGACGACAGCCTGCGACACCGTATCGTTCGCGTCGTACGGGTCCATCGTCGTAAACGTCGAGTACACGGCGACCACGACGTTCTGCTGCGCGAACGCGGGCACCGCGACCGACAGCGCGAGCGCGCCGGCCCCCGCGGCGAACAGCGCGCGCGGACGGAACATCGGGAACGAATACGACTTGTTCATCTTGCTGGGCTCCTGTGGATGATTCGGTAACGCGTGGTGGAAATCGCGGCGTGACTGCCCCCTTTCGGGAAAAGACGCCGTTGCCTTGCTCGTGCGCAGCTTCGGTCCATGGGCGACCTCCCGCGCGTTCAGTACGCGCCGCCGACGCGATGCGTCGCGACGTAATGATCGGGGCCGACCGCGACGAGCGGCGCGACGACCGGCTCGTCGCCGACCGCGCGGATCGGGCTCGGAATCTCGTCCGCGGCAAGCTGGCGCGGCGCATGCCGGCGCGCGGGGTCGGCCACCGGCACCGCGCTCATCAGCTTCTTCGTGTACGGATGCTGCGGCGCCTCGAACACCGCGCGGCGCGGGCCGATCTCGACGATCTGGCCGAGATACATCACCGCGACGCGATGGCTGATGCGCTCGACGACGGCCATGTCGTGCGAGATGAACAGGTACGCGACGCCGAGCTCGCGCTGCAGGTCGAGCATCAGGTTGACGATCTGCGCCTGCACCGACACGTCGAGCGCCGACACCGATTCGTCGGCGATCACGACCTTCGGATTCAGCGCAAGCGCACGCGCGATCGCGATCCGCTGGCGCTGGCCGCCCGAGAATTCGTGCGGATAGCGACGCGCGGCCTCCGGCGGCAGGCCGACCTTGTCGAGCAGCCAGTCGACGCGCGCCTGCGCCTCGCTGCCGCTCGCGACGCCGTGCACGAGCAGCGGCTCCATGATCGAGAAGCCGACGGTCAGGCGCGGGTTCAGCGACGCGAACGGGTCCTGGAAGATGAACTGGATGTTGCGGCGCAACGCCTGCAGGTCCGAACCCTTCAGCGCGCTGATGTCGCGGCCGTCGAATTCGATCGAGCCGCTTTGCGATTCGACGAGACGCAAC
>NZ_BCPP01001449.1:0-1116 GCF_016586125.1 Burkholderia sp. E168m23 | reverse complement strand
TTCGGGCTTCGGGCTTCGGGCTTCGGGCTTCGGGCTTCCTCGGGGCCTCGTGCTTCGTGACGTCTGTGTGCCGAGTGCACTTAACCCCTGTCCGGTGCACCACCGGCCTCACTCGCCCGCTCCAGCCGGCGCCGCCCGCCCGGCGGCTGTGGGATAATCGCGAAGTTTGCCCAGGGCGCAGCTCAAGAGGTTGTTCGCACGGGCGCGAGAGAGGCCTTTATTCCCGTGCCTCCACCCTTTTCCCGCGATATTTCTTCAGCCATCACCATGCCCACTTACCGCTCCAAAACCTCTACCGCCGGCCGCAACATGGCAGGTGCGCGCTCGCTGTGGCGCGCCACCGGCATGAAAGACGACGATTTCTCGAAACCGATCATCGCGGTCGTCAACTCGTTCACCCAGTTCGTACCCGGGCACGTGCACCTGAAGGATCTCGGCCAGCTCGTCGCGCGCGAGATCGAGGCTGCCGGCGGCGTCGCGAAGGAATTCAACACGATCGCGGTCGACGACGGCATCGCGATGGGCCACGACGGCATGCTGTACTCGCTGCCGAGCCGCGACATCATCGCCGACTCGGTCGAATACATGGTGAACGCGCACTGCGCGGACGCGATGGTGTGCATCTCGAACTGCGACAAGATCACGCCGGGGATGCTGATGGCCGCGATGCGCCTCAACATTCCGGTGATCTTCGTGTCCGGCGGCCCGATGGAAGCCGGCAAGACGCGCCTCGCGAACCCGGTCACCAAGACCGTCGAACTGAAGAAGCTCGACCTCGTCGACGCGATGGTGATCGCGGCCGACCAGTCGTATTCGGACGCCGACGTCGCCGAAGTCGAACGCTCGGCCTGCCCGACCTGCGGCTCGTGCTCGGGCATGTTCACCGCGAACTCGATGAACTGCCTGACCGAAGCGCTCGGCCTGTCGCTGCCCGGCAACGGTACGGTGGTCGCCACGCACGCCGATCGCGAACAGCTGTTCAAGCGCGCCGGCCGCCGCATCGTCGAACTGACGCGCCAGCACTACGAGCAGGACGACGAACGCGTGCTGCCGCGCTCGGTCGGCTTCAAGGCGTTCGAGAACGCGATGACGCTCGACATCGCGATGGGCGGCTCG
>NZ_BCPP01001448.1:0-1122 GCF_016586125.1 Burkholderia sp. E168m23 | reverse complement strand
GTCGAGCAGGAGCTTTGCGATGGAAGAAAATACCGCGCCCAACGTCATCGTGATCGACGGCGCCGCCCTGGCGGACGGCGGTTCGCTGTGGATCAGGATTTTGGTGGACGGGCAGGCCCAAGACTATTCGCTCGATCGCGTACTCGCATCGCGCGGTACGCCGCGCTACGACAGCATCCGCAGCGCGCACGGCGTACTGTCGAACGAAGAGCGACGGGAGTTGCGGGTGCTGCTGGAGCGCATCGCCGACCCCGCGATGTGGGCCGGCATCGTCGACACGTTCATCCAGGTGCTGAAGCGCTCCGACGCGTGATGAACGATGGCGTGCCGGGCGAGATTCAGAAGTCGTTGCGCATCTTGTGGAGCAGGCCGCTGGGTGACTGATGCGTGTCCACGGCAGTGAGGACATCGGTCAGGAACCACGGCAGGTTCAGCTGCGTGTTGGAATCGCCGACGCAGACGCGGATCGGCGGCGCGCTGGAGGGGGCGTGGGTGCCTGGTGCGGCGTCCCGCGACGGCACGCAATTTTTCGCGTATGCCTGAGCCGGAACCGGCGGCGCGACGGCACCCGAGGGCGCACCGGCGATGGCCGGCAGGCTGATGGCGGCAAACAGGGTCAGGGTGGCGGCAACGGCGACGCGTTTCATGAGGATTCTCCGGCGATGCTCGTTCGACCATGCGGGCCGGTGCGAGTTCGTGCGTGCGAGAGGCGTGTCACGTGCCCGAACGGGCCGCTTGGCCGCGTGCGACGCCGATCGCCTGCCCCGGTCGTCGGCCGCGCCGCTGCCGCGGCGCTTCTCCCGTCCGGCGCCGTAAGGCGCGCGTCAACGCGCTCGCGCATCCCGTCACTGATACCCGTAACACTGCTTCAGCCCCGCGTAGTCGTAGAAGTGGCTGCCCGGCGCGAGCTTCGCACCGTCGCACGCGGCCTGGAAATCCGTCTCGCGCTCGTTGTACAGCATCTTCACGATGAGCCGCGACCCGTTGCGATAGACATCCCACTGCATGTTCGCGGCCATCGGCGAGACCTGGTCGCCGCACCACGGATTGTTCGCATACGTGTACGTCTGCGCCTGCGGCGTCGGCACGAACACGTTCTTCAGGTTCATGATCGACGCGAAC
>NZ_BCPP01001447.1:0-1122 GCF_016586125.1 Burkholderia sp. E168m23 | reverse complement strand
GCGAAGCGCAGACCTTCTTCCATCGCGATCGGAGCGATCAGCTTCACCGTGATCGACACGTTGTCGCCCGGCATCACCATTTCCTTGTCCTTCGGCAGCTCGATCGAGCCCGTCACGTCCGTCGTACGGAAGTAGAACTGCGGACGGTAGTTGTTGAAGAACGGCGTGTGACGGCCGCCTTCGTCCTTGCTCAGCACGTACACTTCAGCCGTGAAGTGCGTGTGCGGCGTGATCGAACCCGGCTTCGCCAGAACCTGGCCACGCTCCACGTCTTCACGCTTCGTGCCGCGCAGCAGGATACCCACGTTGTCGCCCGCCTGACCTTGGTCCAGCAGCTTGCGGAACATTTCAACGCCCGTGCAGGTCGTCTTCACCGTCGGCTTGATACCGACGATTTCGATTTCCTCGCCGACCTTCACGATGCCGCGCTCGACACGACCCGTCACCACCGTACCGCGGCCCGAGATCGAGAACACGTCTTCCACCGGCATCAGGAACGCGCCGTCAACTGCACGCTCCGGCGTCGGGATGTACGTGTCCAGCGCGTCGGCCAGGCTCATGATCGCCACTTCGCCCAGCTCGCCCGTGTCGCCTTCCAGCGCCAGCTTCGCCGAACCCTTCACGATCGGCGTGTCGTCGCCCGGGAAGTCGTACTTCGACAGGAGTTCGCGAACTTCCATCTCGACCAGCTCGAGCAGTTCCGCGTCGTCCACCATGTCGCACTTGTTCAGGAACACGATGATGTACGGAACGCCAACCTGACGCGCCAGCAGGATGTGCTCACGCGTTTGCGGCATCGGGCCGTCTGCTGCCGAGCAAACCAGGATCGCGCCGTCCATCTGCGCTGCGCCCGTGATCATGTTCTTCACATAGTCAGCGTGGCCCGGGCAGTCGACGTGTGCGTAGTGGCGGTTAGCCGTTTCGTACTCGACGTGTGCCGTGTTGATCGTGATGCCGCGCGCCTTTTCTTCCGGTGCCGCGTCGATCTGGTCGTATGCCTTCGCTTCGCCGCCGAACTTCTTCGTCAGCACCGTCGTGATCGCTGCCGTCAGCGTCGTCTTGCCGTGGTCAACGTGACCAATCGTACCAACGTTCACGTGCGGCTTGGTCCGCTCAAATTTA
>NZ_BCPP01001446.1:0-1131 GCF_016586125.1 Burkholderia sp. E168m23 | reverse complement strand
CGCCTTCCCCGCCGCCCGCCGAGCGTGTCGTCGCGCCGCGCCACTCACGCTACTGCCCCGACCGAGCGAGCGGACCTGGCGTGCCCCGCTCCGTGCCCGACGGCCAGCCGCCCGCGAGCGCCTTGTACAGCGCGACCGTCGATGCGGCGCTGCGCATCCGCCCGTCGGCCGCCGCATCCTGTGCCTGCAGCAGCGTCCGCTGCGCGTCGAGCACTTCGTAGTAGTCGATCGCGCCGGCCGAGAAACGCGCCTGCGCGAGCTGCGCCGCGCGTGCGCTGTCGTCGGCCGCACGCACGAGGTGCGCGGTCTCGTCACGCGTGCGGGCGACACGCAGCAACGCGTTCTCGGTTTCCTCCAGCGCGCCGAGCACGGTCTGCCGATACTGTGCAAGCTGGCCGGCCGCTTCCGCGTCGCTCGCGGCGATCCGCGCACGCACGCGGCCGACATCGAGGAACGACCAGTCGATGCCGAGCGCGATCAGGTTGGTATCACTGCCGGCGCGGAAAAACCCGTAGCTGCTCGTCGCGCTACCGAGCAGCCCCGACAGCGTGAAGCGCGGGAACAGGTCGGCGGTCGCGACGCCGACGCGCGCGGTCGCCGCGTGCAGCCGCGCCTCGGCGGCCGCGACATCGGGGCGGCGGCGCAGCAGGTCGCCCGGCGTGCCGGGATCGATGTCGGCCGCGAGCGCCGGCAGCGGCACCGGCGTGCCTGTCGGCGTGCCCGTCTTCGGTAAGTCGAACCGGCCGATCAGCGCATCCGGCGTCTGTCCGGTCAGCACCGCGAGCCGATGCTCGTCGACGCCGATCGCGGCTTCGTACACGGCGATCCGCGACGTCGTCGATTCGTACTGCGCTCGCGCTCGCGCCGCATCCAGTTCGGAGCCTCGCCCCGCGCCGACGCGCGCATTGATCAGCGCGAGCGTCTGCTTCTGGTTGTCGGCGTTCTCGCGGGCGATCCGCAACCGCTCCTGCGAGCCGCGCAGATCGACGTACGTGCTGGCGACCTCCCCGCGATCGCGACGCGCACCGCACGCACGTCGGCCGCGCTGGCCGCCGTTTCCGCACGCTGCGACTCGATCGAGCGGCGCACGCGGCCAAACAGGTCGAGCTCCCACGCGGCATTGATCCCGAC
>NZ_BCPP01001445.1:0-1136 GCF_016586125.1 Burkholderia sp. E168m23 | reverse complement strand
CTCATGCTCGCCGACAAGCTGATCGTCACCGAGATCGACGCCGACTTCGACGGCGACGCATCGTTCCCGGCGCCCGATGCCGCACACTGGCAGGAAGTCTCGCGCGACGCGCATCAGGCTGCCGCGCCCAACACGTTCGGCTATGCGTTCGTCGTCTACACGCGCAAGCGCGACTGACGACTTCTTCGCACGATGAAAAAAGCCCGACCGGCTCGCGCCGGTCGGGCTTTGTCGTTTCCTGGCGGCCTGCGCCGCGTGCGGCTTACTGCCCTGCGATCGTCATCTGCTCGATCAGCACCGAGCCGGTTTCCTTCGTGCCGCGCACGAGCGAATCCGCACCGATCGCGACGATATGGCGGAACATCTCCTGCAGCGTGCTGGCAACGGTGATTTCCTCGACCGGATACTGGATCACGCCGTTCTCCACCCAGAAGCCCGCCGCGCCGCGCGAATAGTCGCCCGTCACGTAGTTCACGCCCTGCCCCATCAGCTCGGTCAGCAGCAGACCCGTGCCGAGCTTCTTCAGCATCGCGTCGAAATCGTCGCCCGCCTGCGTGTTCGAGCTGCGCAGCGCGAGGTTGTGCGAGCCGCCCGCGTTGCCGGTGGTTTGCGTGCCGAGCTTGCGTGCCGAATAGGTCGACAGGAAATAGCCTTCGACGACGCCGTCCTTCACGACGCTGCGCGCCCGCGTGCGCACGCCTTCCTCGTCGAACGGCGCGCTGCCCATCGCGCGCGGCACGTGCGGATCCTCGACGACCTGGATGTGCGGCGCGAACACCGGCTTGCCGAGGCTGTCGACGAGGAACGACGTCTTGCGATACAGCGCACCGCCGCTCACCGCCTGCACGAATGCGCCGAGCAGGCCGGCCGCGAGCGGCGCCTCGAACAGCACGGGCACCTTGCGCGTGTCGAGACGGCGCGCGCCCATCCGCGCAAGCGCGCGTTCGGCCGCGTAACGGCCCACCGCTTCGGGCGCGGCGAGATCGATCGCGCTGCGCTTCGACGAATACCAGTCGTCGCGCTGCATGTGACGGCCGCTACCCGCGATCGGCGCGCATGCGATGTAGTGGCGCGAGTACGGATAGCCGGCGAGGAAGCCGCGCGACGTCGCCAGCACGAACTGCGAGTGCTGCGCC
>NZ_BCPP01001444.1:0-1139 GCF_016586125.1 Burkholderia sp. E168m23 | reverse complement strand
CTTCGCCGAAATGACTACGCTCTGCACCAAAGAATTTCCATCCATGTTTGTCGGAAGCGTATACTTCTCACCGTCCGATAACGAATGGCAAGACGATTTGAACAATCTTATACCGAACAATTATATTTAAAATGATAAAGATTCTTATTGTTGAAGATGAAACAGAAAAACGCCGCCTACTCATCGAAACACTGATAGAAGTAGAGGGCGTGGCCCTGGATCAAATAACCTATGTTGACGATGCGCTATCAGCAAAGAAACAGATTTCGGCGAGAAGATTTGATCTTCTTATTTTAGATATAAATATCCCGCCCCGGGCGGACAAACCGACGGAGACTGGGGCCGGCCTAGAGGTCATGAGTTTCGTGCGGAACAATAACAACGCAATACCGCCGGGATGCATCATAGGAATGACAGCATACGATGACGGAGCCGAGGCCGCTGAAGAAGTTTTTGCGTCTCCGTTATGGAAACTCGTCAGATTTTCCTATTCGGAACTGGGATGGCAAGCTCATCTTAAAGAGGCCGTCCGCTATATGATCAACATGCAGCGGCCACCTTATTCGAACGATGGTCAAACATATCATGTTGACCTTGGTATTGTCGTCGCACTGGAAGATGAAGAGCTTAAGAGTATATTAGCTCTACCAGCAGATTGGAAAGAACTTCCAGTAAACTATGATCATAGTCGATATTTTTCAGGTAATTTTTCAAATGGCAATTGTCAGATAAGCGTTATCGCAGTAGCGGCGCCTAAAATGGGGATGCCGGCGGCCGCAGTTGCAGCCTCAAAACTTATCCAGTCCTTTCGACCACGGCTTTTAGCAATGAGCGGAATCTGTGCAGGAGTGAAAGGAAAGGTGGAGATCGGAGATATTTTGATCGCGGACCCCTGTTTTGACTGGGGCAGTGGCAAGTGGGTTCGTGAAACACCGGAGTCCGAACTCAAATTTCGGCCTGCACCGTATCCGTGGCGCCTTGACGAGGGACTTCGCGGGATTGTTAAACGACTTGACAACGAAGAATGGCTAAAAGCTGTTTATCGAGACTTTGATGGAAAGCAGGTCGTTGATCGAGCACCTAAAGTGCTCGTCGAGGCGATGGCGAGTGGAGCATCAGTGCTACAAGCAGCATCACTT
>NZ_BCPP01001443.1:0-1140 GCF_016586125.1 Burkholderia sp. E168m23 | reverse complement strand
AAATCGCGTGTCCCGAGGAAATTGCGTACCGGCTCGGCTGGATCGATGCGGAGCAGCTCGAAACGCTCGCGCACAAGCTCGCGAAAAGCGGTTACGGCCGCTATCTGCTCGATCTGCTGAGCAAGGAGGTCGCGGCATGACACGGGTGATCGAGACACCGTTGCCGGGCGTGCTGCTGATCGAGCCCGGCGTGTTCGGCGATGCACGCGGCTTTTTCGTCGAAAGCTTCCGGGCAAGCTGGCTGCGCGATGCGGGCGTTGACGCCACCTTCGTGCAGGACAACCAGTCGCGCTCGCGGCGCGGCGTGCTGCGCGGGCTGCACTACCAGCGGGTGAATCCGCAAGGCAAGTTGGTGCACGCGTCGCGCGGCGCGGTCTACGACGTCGCCGTCGACATCCGGCGCGGCTCGCCGTCCTTCGGCCGCTGGTTCGGCGCGCTGCTCGACGACGTATCGCACCGGATGCTATGGATTCCGCCCGGCTTCGCGCATGGCTTCTGCGTGTTGTCCGACGAGGCCGACTTCGCGTACAAGTGCACGCAGTATTACGATCCCGATTCGGATGCGGGTGTGCGCTGGGACGATCCGGCGATCGGCATCGACTGGCCGGATTCCGGCGCACCGTATCAGTTGTCGGACAAGGATCGTCGGCAGCCGCCGCTCGCCGAACTCGCCGCCGGCGCGCCGGGGATGCTGCCGGCCTACGGGAGCGCGCGATGACGATCGTCGTGACCGGCGCACTCGGCCAGGTCGGCCGCGAACTGGTGTTGCGCGCGGGCGAGCAGCCGCTCGTCGGGCTGTCGCGCGCCGCGCTCGACATCGACGACGCAGACGCGGTGCGCCACGCGCTCGACGAACAGCGCGCCACGCTCGTGATCAATGCCGCCGGATGGACCGCCGTCGACCGCGCGGAGGCCGAGCCCGATGCCGCGTGGCGGGCGAACCGCGACGGCCCCGCCGTGCTGGCCGACGCATGCGCCGCGCGCGGCATTCCGTTGCTCCATCTGTCGACCGACTATGTGTTCGACGGCCGCCTGCCTGGCCCGTACGCGGAAGCCGCCGCCGTCGGGCCGCTCGGCGTATACGGCCGCAGCAAGCTCGCGGGCGAGGAAGCGGTGCGCGAGCGGTTGCCCGACCGTCAC
>NZ_BCPP01001442.1:0-1145 GCF_016586125.1 Burkholderia sp. E168m23 | reverse complement strand
TGCGCGCCGCTGCGCTCCGCGAGGCGCACGGCCAGCGCCAGATTCGACGGCCCGAAGCCGACGCCGATCAGGTCGAATACGGTTTCTCTCTGCATGTCTCAGCTTCCTTGTCGGTGAATCCGGCCCGTCAGACGTGACGGCCGGAGAAGAACGTCTCGCGCAGCGTGCGCATCCACAACGGCTGCGCGTCGGCCAGCGCGAGACGGCGCTGCCGCGCGAAGCCATGCCGCGCGAGATGGTCGGCAACCCGCGTGTGGCCGGCCGGAACGGCACAGCCGACCGCTTCGGTACGCAGGTCGTCGAGAAACAGGTAATGCACGACGGACGGCAGCCAGCCGGCCACGCGATGCGCGCCGCGCCAGCGCGGCTCGCCAACCAGCATCCGCAGCCCGCGGTCGTAGTCGCGCGCCGCGACGTGCGGCCCGAGCGCGTCCTCCTTCAGCCAGAACGCCTCGAAATACGCGAACGGCTCGCCGTCGAAACAGCCGACCAGCGGCGTCACGTGCGGATCGGCTTCCTGCGGGCCTTCCGTGCCGCGTTGGGCGGGCTGCGCGCCCGGCCAGCCGTCGCGCACGCGCGGCTCGTCGAACCAGCGCGCGAGCCGCTCGGTGTCCTCCGCCGGCTGCCAGCCGCGCAACGTGAAGCGCACGCCGAGCGCCGGCAGATCGCGCGCATAGACGTCGCCGCGCGGTGCGGGCGGCCGGCGCGGATGACGCCGGCCGTCGGTGATCGTCGGCAGCGTCGCGCACGGCAGAGACGGGCCGACGCGCCACAGGTCGGCCTGTTGCGCCCAGCCGTCGCGCAGGCAGCGGCCGCCGTCGGCCAGCACGCCGCTCGCGCGCAGCGCGTCGAGCGCGACGGCCGGCCATGCGGCCGGGTCGAGCCGAATCGCCGCGTGGCGCGCGCTGTCCGAAAACGCCGCGGCGAGTGCGGCCAGCAGCGCCCGCCGCTGATCGGCTGGCGCCACGCGATGGTTGTAGGCGACCAGGCGCAGCGCGCCGTCGTCGCCGAGCTGCGCGCGCAGCAACTGCGCGCCGATCCCGTCGCCCTGCGCGACGCGGATCTCCGCGCCATCGCGCGCGGCGAACAGGCCGTCCGCGAACGCGAGCCGGTAGGTATCGAGCATCGTGAATCCGTCCGGGCGC
>NZ_BCPP01001441.1:0-1152 GCF_016586125.1 Burkholderia sp. E168m23 | reverse complement strand
ACGGCTCACCGTCGAGGAAAACCTGCTCGTCGGCGCGGCGAGCCGCAAGGCGCCATCGAAGGTACCCGACCGCATCTACGACCTGTTCCCGGTGCTGAAGGACATGCGCGCGCGGCGCGGCGGCGACCTGTCGGGCGGCCAGCAGCAGCAGCTCGCGATCGGCCGTGCGCTGATGAGCGAGCCGCAGTTGTTGATCCTCGACGAGCCGACCGAGGGCATCCAGCCGTCGATCATCCAGGACATCGGCCGCACGCTGCGCCAGCTCGTCGACGAATCGAACATGACCGTGCTGCTCGTCGAACAGTATTACGATTTCGCGCGATCGATCGCCGATCGCTACTGGGTGATGAGCCGCGGTGAGATCGTCGCGGGGGGTGATGCGCGGGACATGGAAACGAACGGCGTGCGCGAACTGATCGCGGTGTGATGGACACCGCCTGGCCATCCTGCTGCCGGCAATCAGGTCTTTTTATACGGACCCTTATTATTCGAGCGTTGTATATTTTCGAATTATCAAATAATCCGGCCATTTCTCGCATGCACTCAACGTGTCAGCCGGATCATGTCCTTCCCGAGGCGTGGCTCGAGGCGTGACGGGATCCGATGAATCTGGCGCGATAGCGTTACAAAATTGCAGATAATCAAACATACTCTATATATACTGCAATCAAACAACGCCCTGATCACGCCACGATGAGCAACAAAACAGTCCAGCGGTTGATGCAGGAGACCCTGCGCGGTTACCCCATCGATTCAGAAATGCTTCGAAACATGGGCGTGAGCGCGGCTTTGGCGTCACATATGGTCAAGTCCGGCTGGCTGCAACGCCTTTCGAAAGGTACCTACCTGCTGACCGGCGACACGCCCTCTCGGGACGGCATCATCGCGCATCTTGGCCGACGCGTCCCCGGCATCCACGTCGGCGGCAAAACAGCCCTCGCCTGGCAAGGCGTTCGCCACAACATCGCATTCAAAGAGAAAGTCATTCTCTGGGGCCCGAGACCCTATCGCATCCCCTCATGGGTCGCGGAGCACATGCACTACACGTACCAGACCACTGCGTTGTTCGACGAATCGTTGCCCTATTCGTTCGGGCTGACGCAGCTTCCCGCCGGGGGACCCGACGTGCTTGTTTCCGTGCCGGAGCGAGCC
>NZ_BCPP01001440.1:0-1157 GCF_016586125.1 Burkholderia sp. E168m23 | reverse complement strand
CATCGCCACCCCGAGTACGAGCTGACGCTGACGCTCAACAGCCGCGGCCAGCGCTTCATCGGCGACCACGTCGCGCGTTACGCGGACGACGATCTCGTGCTCGTGCCGCCGAACCTGCCGCATACGTGGTCGTCGAACGCGCGCATCGATCGCGACGCGCCCGAGGTCGCGCTCGTCGTCTGGTTCGACGGAGACTGGATGCGGCGGCTGGCCGACTGCTGCCCCGAATACGCGCCGCTGCGCTCGCTGTTGCGACGTGCGGCGCCGGGCCTGCACTTCGACGTGGAGACGGCCCGCGCGATGCGCGCGCGGCTGCCGCGGTTGCTCGATCCGTCGCCGCGCGTGCGGCTCGCGGCCACGCTCGACACGCTTGCCGATCTCGCGGAAACAGGCGGCGAACCGCTCGCCACCGCGCAGGCGTACGACCTGGCCGATGGCGCGCCGTCGCCCGCCGACCCGGCCGCCCCCGAAGCCGAACGCCTCGACCGCGTGCTCGACGCGATCGACCGGCATTTCCACGAACCGCTGCGCATCGACGCCCTCGCCGCCGTCGCGCACCTGTCCGAACGCACACTGCAACGGCTGTTCGTCCGGCATCTCGGCGAAAGCGTCGGCCGCTACGTGCAGCGGCTGCGGCTCGCGCACGCGTGCCGCCATCTCGTCGGCACCGACTGGCCGATCGCGACGGTGGCCGCGCGCTGCGGCATTCCGAATACCGCGAACTTCAATCGCCAGTTCCTCGCCGCGCGCGGCACGACGCCCGGCGCATACCGGCAGTTCTTCAAGCAGCATGGCCATGCACCCGACGGCGATGCGCCCGCGCTCGACACACGGCCACCGTCGCTGGAGCACCGCGGCGGATCGGGCCAACGTCGGCCGCACAAATGAAAACACCCCGACGGGCTGACCCGTCGGGGTGTCGTGGCGTGGCGATTGCCGGACGCGAGCGGCCTGCCGGCCGTTCGCGCCGCACACGATTTAACGTGCGTTGAGCGGCTTCGCTTCGCGCGGCGTATCGCCGATGAACAGCTGGCGCGGACGGCCGATCTTCTGCTCGGGATCGCCGATCATTTCGTTCCACTGTGCGATCCAGCCGACCGTACGTGCCATCGCGAAGATACACGTGAACATCGACGTCGGGATGCCCAGCGCGCGCT
>NZ_BCPP01001439.1:0-1157 GCF_016586125.1 Burkholderia sp. E168m23 | reverse complement strand
TTCGAGCAGCATGCGCATTTGCAGCAGGTCGTCGAACTCGGGCACCGTCAGCCTGGGGACGATCGTTCCGGCGTTGGGCACGTTCACCAGCGCACCTTCGGCAGCCAGACGCTGCAGCGCGGCGCGCACCGGCATCTGCCCCACCCCCATCTCGGCTGCCACGTTGCGGATCTTCAAGCGCTCGCCGGGAAGGAAGCGGCCTACGGTGACCCATTGCCGCAACGTGGCGTAGATCGTGTCTTGCTGAGTGGTGGTGGGTTCGATGTCGTGACTCATGAATCGGCAGCGGCGGTGAGCGAAGCCAGCACGGTGTCGAATGCGGCGAGCAGGCGCTGCACGTGCATCCGGGTCGTGTCAGGGCAGACGAGCATCATATTGTGAAAAGGCGTGATGAGTACGCCGCGGTTCAGCAACGCCAGATGCAGCGCGTGCTCCAGCTCGGCATCCATCACCGCCTCGGCCTGGCTGCCGTTGCGCGGCGGCTGCGGGCAGAACTGGAACTCCACCCGGGCGCCCACCTGGGTGACGCACCAGGGCAGGCCGTGGCGGGCGATGATCGTGCGCAGCCCGGCGGCCAGTTGCTCGGCCAGCGCGTGCATCGGGGCGAAGACCTCGGGCGTCATCAGATGCGTGAGCGTGGCGCGCATCGCCGCCATGGCCAGCAGGTTGGCGGTCAGCGTGGTGCCGATGCCCGAGTGGCCCGGCGGTGCCGTGCGCTTGGCGGCCTCGGCGCGCTCGGCCAGTGCGGCGCTGAAACCATAGGCTGCGCACGGCATGCCGCCGCCCAGTGCCTTGCCCACCACCACGGCATCGGGCTGCAGGCCGTGAGCGCACGCATAGCCGCCGGGGCCGCTGCTGAGCGTGTGGGTCTCGTCCAGTACCAGCAGGCTGCCGTGGCGGCGGATGAGGTCTTGCGCCTGCGCCCAGTAGCCCGGTTCGGGCAGCACCATGCCGATGTTGGTCATCACTGGCTCGGCCAGGACGCAGGCCACGTCGCCCGGGGCCAACGCGGCTTCCAGCGCGGCCAGGTCGTTGAATTCCACCACGCGCGTGGTGATGGTGAGATCGTGCACCTGGCCCAGCAGGCTGGCGCGTTGCGTGGGTTGGCCGTCCACCAGGTCGACGAAGACGTCATCGACCGTGCCGTGGTAGCAGCC
>NZ_BCPP01001438.1:0-1158 GCF_016586125.1 Burkholderia sp. E168m23 | reverse complement strand
GGCGCTCGCGCGCACCGACGGCCTGACGGGCCTCGACAACCGCCGGATGCTCGACGTCACGCTCGCGCGCGAATGGCGCCGCGCCGCACGTTCGCAACATGCGTTGTCGCTGCTGTTCATCGACGTCGATTACTTCAAGCACTACAACGACACGCAGGGCCACCAGGCCGGCGACGACGCACTCGCCGCGGTCGGCCACTGCATCGCCGGATGCCTGCGCCGGCCGGCCGACTATGCGGCGCGCTACGGTGGCGAGGAATTCGTCGTGGTGCTGCCGGACATCGACACGGACGGCGCGGTGACGATCGCCGAAACGATCCGCACGGGCATCCTCGATCTCGGCATCCGGCACGACGCCGGCACGGTCGGCCGGCTGACGGTGAGCATCGGCGTGACGACCAGCTATCCCGAGCGCGACGACAACATCCAGGCCGCGCTGAAGCTGGCCGACGAGGCGTTGTACCGGGCGAAGGAAGGCGGGCGCAACCGCATCGTCGTACAGGCAGCCACGTCGCCGGACGATCTCGAGTCGCGGCAGGCCTGAGCGTACGGACAGCGGCGGGGCCGCCGCCGTCCGCGTGCAAAATCACCGACAATATCGGCTCGATACGCCACCGCGCCGCCGCGCGGCCGATGCGCGCGGCCAGCCGGCGCCTGACCGGCCGCACCCGTTCGCGGCCGCTTCGCACCACCATGAGACTCAAGGCAAAGATCTTCCTTCTGGCCATCGTGCCGTTCCTGCTCGCGATCGCCGGCATCGGCTTCGGCGTGCGCCAGCAGGCGACGTCGCTCGCGCGCACCCAGCACGCGACGATCCAGGCCGCGTACCTGTCGAGCAAGGAAGTCGAGCTGAAACACTACGTCGAGCTCGCGACGAGCGCGATCATGCCGCTCTACGACGCGAGCGGCCGCAATGCGCGCGACGATGCGCTGCTGCGCACCCAGGCGCTCGCGATGCTGCAGAAGATGGATTTCGGCCCCGACGGCTATTTCTTCGTGTACGACCTGCACGGCAATTCGCTGATGCATCCGCGCGAGCCCGAGCGCGTCGGCCACAACTTCTGGTCGATGCGCGACCCGCAGGGCGCGCTAACGATCCAGAAGCTGATCGGCGCGGCATCGCACGGCGGCGGCTACGTGCGCTACGCCTGGCAGCGG
>NZ_BCPP01001437.1:0-1159 GCF_016586125.1 Burkholderia sp. E168m23 | reverse complement strand
AAAGAAGGTGAGTGTGCAGGCTCTTCCTGCGAGCGGGGCGGCGGCATCGGGCGACCGCCGCGCTCCTCGTTGTAGCGGGCGACGTCGGCGCGGATCGAACCGGCCCGCAGCGGGACGTTGCCGCCGCCCGGCGGGCGCGGCATCTGGCGGACTTCGGCGCTGATCGGCCGATACGGGCTTTGCGCGGCGTAATGGCCGTACGACGGCGTCGGGCGCAGCCCCCAGCGGGAGCCCGAGCCGTTCACGCCGCCGGGACGCACGCCGGCAGGCGGCGCAGCGCGGCGCCAGATGGGACCCGCGCCGGGGCCGCCGGCCTGCTGGCCGTACGCGCGCATGTCGCCGCCGCCGAAGCCGTGCCCCCCGAACCCGTGACCGCCATGGGGCGGCTGGGCGAGCGCAAGCGGCATCAGCAGCGCGCCGAGCACGCCTGCCACCCATCGTCCGATCTTCCGTTTCACCCGTTCCGTCATCGTTCCGTGCCCATCGACGCCCGCCGTCGGTTCCTTTCGGCCGACCCAAGGCTTTCAGCAGTAATTTATGGGTGGGGGGAAAGAGTGTCGAGCCAAAAAGTGTTATGTCGCCGGCATCGGTGTAACACCATGTTACTGCTAGGTTTTTTCGCTTCGGCGGGCGGTCGCGACAGAACATTCTTCTGCCGTTTCGAGTGCGGCCGGGCAACTGTGGTAGCCGCCATCTCATGCAATCGGTTCATCAATCGATTCGCACAATGAATTTGTGTAGTGAATCGCCAACCGGGACAATAACGCCATCCGCGCGCGCGACGCGCACCTTCGCCATTTTCGAATCGAGTTCCCGATGGCCCGTCCCCGTTTTCTGCCCGACAACTTCACGCTCGCGCTCGTCGGCACCGTCGTGCTCGCGAGCCTGCTGCCCTGCCGCGGCCCGGCCGCCCATGCGTTCAACTGGGCGACCAACCTCGCCGTCGGCCTGCTGTTCTTCCTGCACGGCGCCAAACTGTCGCGCGAAGCCGTCGTTGCCGGCGCGACGCACTGGCGGCTGCACGCGGTCGTGCTGCTCAGCACGTTCGCGCTGTTTCCGCTGCTCGGCCTCGCGCTGAAACCCGTGCTGCAGCCGCTCGTCACGCCGACGCTGTATGCGGGCGTGCTGTTCCTGTGCACGCTGCCGTCGACGGTCCAGT
>NZ_BCPP01001436.1:0-1162 GCF_016586125.1 Burkholderia sp. E168m23 | reverse complement strand
GCGAGCAGCCGCGCGCGGCCGGTCGCGTCGAAGATGTAGACGGCCGAGCTGTGCGTCACTTCGTAGCCGCCGGACGGATCGCGTTTTTCCATCTGGTATGCGACGCGATAGCGCTTGGCCAGCGATTCGATCTGGCCGTCGGTCCCGGTCAGGCCGCGCGCATGCGCGGCGTCGAACGCGGCGACATAGGATTGCATCGCCTGCGGCGTATCGCGCGCGGGATCGACCGAGACGAACAGGATGCGCACGTCGTCCGCCCGCGGGCCGAGCTTCGCCAGCACTTCCATCAGCCGCGCCAGCGTTTCGGGGCAGACGTCGGGGCAGTGCGTGTAGCCGAAGTAGACGAGCGCGACGCGGCCGCGGAACGCATCGGCGTCGACGGGATGGCCGTCGCCGCCCGTCAGCTTGAACGACAGATCGGGCAGGTGGCCGGTGACGTTGGTCAGGTTCCAGCGCGGCTCGTCGTGCGTGCACGCGGTGAGCGCCACGGCGGCGGCGAGGGCCGCGGCCGTGCGGATGAGGCGGGAGAGGCGCCGGTGCGGCGCGGGGCGGGCAGACGACATCCTGGGGCTCGATCGGACTGGATGGATAGCCGGGGCGCGATGCCATGCGCCGCGCGGCAGGCGGTTGCGACTGTAGCGCAATTCGCGCGCCCGCGTCCTTTCGAAATCGATACGGCGCGGGCGAGCGGGGCAATATGTCGCAGTTGACGCGGCGGCCGATGCGATGTCCGCGCAGCCGCGGTTTCGCCCATCTGGGGGCGCAGGCGCGGTAAGATGCGCACAACTCCATTCGCGCAGTGGCGGCCTGCGTTTGCCGGCCGGCCCTCAGACTATCGAATCGATGCAATCCGTTCCGGCTTCCCTGTCCCTGACCGATACAGCGTTCTTCTTCGACTTCGACGGCACGCTCGTCGAACTGGCGCCGACCCCCGACGCCATTCACGTTCCGCCGTCGCTGCTGACGCTGCTCGACGAATTGTCGCGCCGCTCGCACGGCGCGGTCGCGATCGTGTCCGGGCGCGGGATCGACAACCTCGACACGTTCCTGAAGATGCCCGGGCTGCCGATCGCCGGCCTGCACGGCGCGGAGCGCCGCGATGCGAACGGCGACACGCAGCGTATCGGCTTCAACGACGAACGCCTGCTGCGCATCGAGCGCG
>NZ_BCPP01001435.1:0-1161 GCF_016586125.1 Burkholderia sp. E168m23 | reverse complement strand
GGTCGCGCCGGCGTCGAGCAGCATCATCGCCATCGGCTTGCCGACGATGTTTGAGCGGCCGATCACGACCGCGTTCGCGCCTTGCAGCGCAATGCCGTGCGCTTCGAACATCTTCATCACGCCGTACGGTGTGCACGGGCGGAACAGCGGCTTGCCGGTCATCAGCGCGCCGGCGTTCGCGACGTGAAAGCCGTCGACGTCCTTTTCCGGCGCGATCGCCTCGATCACCTTGTGGCTGTCGATGTGCGCGGGCAGCGGCAGCTGGACGAGGATGCCGTGGATCTTCGGGTCGCGGTTCAGTTCGTCGATGCGCGCGAGCAGGTCGGCTTCCGACAGCGTGGCCGGGTACGCATCCTTCAGCGAGAAGAAGCCGTTGTCCTCGCACGCCTTGATCTTGTTGCGCACGTAGACTTCGCTCGCCGGGTTGGCGCCGACGAGGATCACCGCGAGACCGGGCTGGTGGCCGCGTGCGGTCAGCGCGGCGGCGCGTTCGGCGGCCTGGGCGCGCAAGGTCTTCGAAAGGGCGTTGCCGTCGATGAGGAGGGCTGTCATGGTGGTGGGTCCTGCCGGGAAGTTGGAATGCGGGCGTACGGCGCGCGAAGCGCCGTAGCAAAGCACGTAATTATACCGTTCGCCTGCTGCCGTCCGACAGCGAATCAACGGGAAGCGTCATGGCCGCGGCGCTCGCGTGCCGGGAGAAACGGCCGCCGCCGCGCGAGTGGGCCGCATCGCGCGGGGCGGCAAACACCGGTTGCGGGCCGGGCGGCCGGCGAACCCGCTCAGGCCTGCTTCTTCGACAGCGCGAGGCGCAGCAGGTCGGCCACCGTGTTGACGTTGAGCTTTTCCATGATGTTCGCGCGGTGCGCCTCGACCGTCTTGATGCTGATGCCGAGGTCGTCGGCGATCTGCTTGTTCAGGCGGCCGGCGATGATCCGCTCGAGCACCTGCTGCTCGCGCGCGGTCAGCTTCGACAGGCGTTCGCTCGCGGCACGCTGCTCCTGCACGCTCTTGCTTTCGCTTCGGGCCTTGTCGAGCATCCGCTCGACGAGCTTGCGCAGCTCGGCTTCGTCGAACGGTTTCTCGATAAAGTCCATCGCACCCTTTTTCATCGTCGACACGGCCATCGGCACGTCGCCGTGACCGGTGACGAAGATGATCGGC
>NZ_BCPP01001434.1:0-1163 GCF_016586125.1 Burkholderia sp. E168m23 | reverse complement strand
GGCCCATCTCGAACAACTGATCGAACGGGTCAACCTGTACGGCGAAACGCGCACGTCGATCGTGATGTCGACGCCGTTGCCGGCGCGCGGGATGGCGCGGCCGCCGTCGAAGCCCGGCGACACGCGTCGATAGCGGGCCGCGGTTTCGGGACCGTCCCACGCGACCGGCCGAACCGGCGACGACCGATGGTCGCCGGCCCCCGTCATGCATCGCGTTCCCCTCGCATGACGATCGGTACGGGCTGACTATTTGCCGACCGCACCGCCGAGCAGGCCACCCACCAGCGACGTCACCGGCGCAAGCGGATTGGCGAGACCGCCCAGCGGCGAGCCGCCCCCGCTCGTACCGGTCGCCGAGCCATCGTGCACGGTCGCCGGGATGCCGCCGACCACGCTCGTCACCAGACCGGCAACCGGCACCGCACCGTTCGGGCCGCTCGGGTTCACGAGACCGCCCGCATTGGTCACCGTGTTGCCGACTGCCCGAACGAGGCCGCCGACCGCGCCGACGATCGGCTGCGGCGACGTGGACGTCACCTTCCATCCGGCCGACGTGATCGCGCCGCCGACCTGCCCGAGCAGGCCCGCGACCGGCTGCCCGAGGCCGGTTGCGGTGCCGACCTGCTGCGTGAGCTGGCCCGCCGTCGTCACGAGCGGCGTGATCGCGGTGCTGATCGCCTGCGTCGCCTGCTGGACCGGGGCCGACGCGAGAGTCGCGCCGAGCATGGTGCCGCCCGACTTCAGGCCGCCGGCCACCGTGTCGAGCAGGCCACCGACGGGCGTCGTGATCGGCGCGAGCGGTGACAGCGGGCCAGAGCCGAGCGCCTTCACCGTTTCGCTGAGGCCGTTGACCGGGTTGCTGGTCGAGCCGACGAGGGTGCCAAGGCCCGTTACCGTCCTGCCGACCGGGTTCGGCGTAAAGCCGATCTGACCGATACCGTTGCTCACGGCGTTCGTCGTATCGCGGATGATCGTGCCGACGCCGGTGACCGTGTCGGCCGGCCCGGCCGTCACCGCCTTGCCGACGCCCGGCAGCGTCACGTCGCCGAGCGTCGCGCCCGCAGCCAGCACGACTGCGCCGACGGAACTGATGATGCCGTTGGTGCCGGGTGTGCCGCTGGTTCCGCTCGTGCCGCCTGTGCCGCTGGTTCCACTCGTGCCAC
>NZ_BCPP01001433.1:0-1163 GCF_016586125.1 Burkholderia sp. E168m23 | reverse complement strand
CCCATTCCCGTCGCTGCAGGGCCTCGCGCCCGATCGCGTGATCTATCTCGGCACCTTCAGCAAGATCCTGTTTCCGTCGCTGCGGCTCGGCTACGTGATCGCGCCCGACGATCTCGTGCCTGCGTTCTGCGGCGCGCGCGTGCTGATGGACCGCCACGCGCCGACCGCCGACCAGCACGTGCTCGCCGCGTTCATCGCCGAAGGACATCTCGATCGCCACATCCGCCGCGTGCGCGGCGTCTATGCGGAACAGCGCGCGGCGCTGATCGACACGCTCGGCGCGCGGCTGCCGCGCGAGCGCGCATGGGTACAGCCGGGCGACCAGGGGATGCACGTCGTGCTGTGGCTCGCGGCAGGCATCGACGATCTCGACGTGGTCGCGCGCGCCGCCCAGGCCGGTGTCGCGGTGCGTGCGGTGTCGCCGATGTTCGCGCCCGGCACCGCGCGCCCCGGGCTCGTGCTCGGCTTCGGCGGGTTCGGCCGCGCGCAGATGGAAGCGGCCGCGCAGCGGCTCGCGGACGTGGTTTCGTCGGTGGAATCGCGGCCCCGCGCACGGTAAAAGGTTGGCGGCGGGCAACAAACGTAATCGTCTGTAAATCCTGCAAGCAAACGGCCGTTTCCGCGGCCCGCGCGCGGATTCCGTTTGCTAGGATCGCGCGTCTTCCCTCCGCGCTCCTGCCGCCTTGAACCACTTCGTGCCGTTTCTCCGAGACGCGTGGCTCCGTTGCCGCGCCCGTGTCACGCCGCTCGCCGCCGCGTGCCGCACGCGCGTCCGCGCGCTGGGCGCGGGCATGCTCCACCGCCTGCGCCATCCGACCCGGCGCGGCGTCGCGCTGACGCTTGCCGCGATCCCGGTGCTGGGTCTGCTCGTCCTGCTCGCGTTCGTTCCGTTCACGCCGAGCATCGGCGACATCCGCAAGGCGCGCATCGACCGCCCCGCGCGCGTGCTGTCGGCCGACGGCCAGCTGATCGCCGAATTCCGGCCGGTAAACCGCGAATGGGTGCCGCTCAAGCAGATCTCGCCGCACATGATCGATGCGCTGATCGCGACCGAGGACCACCGCTTCTACGCGCATCACGGCATCGACTGGCGCCGCACGCTCGCGGCCGGCCTGCATACGTTCTCGGGCACCGGCAGGGCGGCTCGACGATCACGCAGCAGC
>NZ_BCPP01001432.1:0-1176 GCF_016586125.1 Burkholderia sp. E168m23 | reverse complement strand
CCCGGCGGCAGCTCGGCCACCTTGTCGCCGTGGCTCATCCAGACCTTCAGCATCCCGTGGCCTTCGGCCGTCGTGAAATCCTCGATGCCGTCGAGCAGGCGCGTATGGCCGTGCGCACGCATTTCCGCGTAGCCGAATTCGCGATGGTCGCTCCACTCGACCTTGCCGCCGAGCTGCACGGCCATCGTCTGCATGCCGTAGCAGATGCCGAGCACCGGCACGCCGAGATCCCACACGGCCTGCGGCGCGCGCAGTTGATGGTCTTCGTACGTGCTCGCGTGGCTGCCCGACAGGATCACCGCCTTCGGCGCGAACTCGCGGACGAAGTCGTCGGACACGTCGTTCGGATGGATTTCGCAGTAGACGTGCGCTTCACGCACGCGCCGTGCAATCAGTTGGGTGACTTGCGAACCGAAGTCGAGAATCAGGATTTTGTCGTGCATGGCTGCGGACGGGATGAAGAGAATAAGAAAAGCAGCGCACGAAGCGCTGCGTCAAAAGCATGGACAGCGGCGTCGGGCGGCAGGCGGCTCGCGCGACGCATCGCCGGTCAATCCTGCGACGGCGGGCGCGCGTCGAATGCGACGCTGCCTGACGCGCGATCGGATGCGGCCGATGGACCTGCGGCGACCGGTGCCGAAGGCGCCACCGGGCGGCTGACGACCGGCTCGACCCGCGGCGGCTGCGTGGAGGCCGACGCCGGTTCGACCGGACGCCTCGCGTCCCGGCCCTCGAGCGCCTGCGCCCTGTCGGCCCTTTCGCGCCGACGCACGGCCGATGCGAGCCGCACGCCGCCGAGACCGAGCACGATCAGCGCGACCCCGGCCACCGCCGACAGCACCCGGCCGGCGGCCGCCAGCGCGGGACCGCTGCCGGTGCCGATCGACCACACGACCGTCAGCACGCCGGTCAGCCAGTTCACATGGCCGACCGCCCGTGCGACGGGCGCCGTGAGGTCGCCGTTGAACGCCGCATGAAACGCGAGCCACGCGAGCCCGAGCAGCGCGATGCCGAACGCCTGACCGAGCATCGCCGGCTGGATGTTCGCCAGTTGCAGCGCGTCGAACAGCGCCTGCCAGGGCGTCAGCACGAACAGCACGCCGAACGCCAGCAGCAGCACGGCATCGACGATCAGCACGGCTCGCAGCAGCGGTTTCATCGGCGATCAGTCCACGT
>NZ_BCPP01001431.1:0-1177 GCF_016586125.1 Burkholderia sp. E168m23 | reverse complement strand
ACGCCGCGCGCAGTTCGTCCAGCGCGTGAATCAGCGTCTCGGCGACGAACACGCCGCCATACGGGCCGAAATGGCCGCGATCATCAGGAAGGTTGTACATGGTGTCTCTCTCGATCGGTCGGTGTGCCCGCTTTGGGGGTCGCACCGGCTTGCATCACCCGGCGTCCGCTGCGCGCACCGCGCGTACGAACGCCGCCATCCGGGCGTGATCCTTCACGCCCTTCGCGCCCTCCACTTCGATGCCACTCGAGACATCGACAGCAAACGGACGCAACTGGCGGATCGCATCACCGACGTTTTGCGCGTTCAAGCCACCACTCAAAACGGCCCGACGCGCGAGCTCTGCGGGAATAAGAGACCAATCGAAGACCTTGCCGCTACCGCCGTAATCCGGCACCAAAGTGTCGAACAGGAGGCCGCGCGCTTTCGAATAATGAAGAGCCGATTCTACCAAATCGGCACGCTGCGTCGAGGGGCCGACGCGCACCGCGCGCAACCACGGCAGCCGTGCCGCGCGGCCGAGCGCGTCGCACTGCGCCGGCGTCTCGTCGCCATGGAACTGCAGCACCGTCAGTGGCACGTCGCGCACGACGGCTTCGATGTCGGCTTCGGTCGCATTCACGAACAGCCCGACCACCGAGACGAACGGCGGCGCGAGGCTCGCCAGCTCGGCCGCCTGCGCGATCGTCACCGCGCGCGGGCTCTTCGGGTAGAACACGAGGCCGATCGCATCGGCGCCGAGCGCCGCCGCATGCAGCACGTCCTCGGGACGCGACAGCCCGCACAGCTTGATGCGCGTGCGCGGCGCCAGGCCGGCCGCGACGGAATTCGAAGAAGACACGGCGTGCTCCGTCATGTTTGTGGGTCCAGATCCGCCCAGACGCTGCTCCACGGTACGCTGCCGAGCTGCGCGGGCGGGACGGCGAATTCCGCCGGATAGCCGACGTGGGCGAGGTACAGCCCGTCGGCCATAAACGTGGGCGCCGCGAGATTGCGGTCACGCCCGGCCAGCACGTCGGCGAGCCAGTCGGCCGGATAGCGGCCGCGCCCGACCGCGACGAGGCAGCCCATCAGGTTGCGCACCATGTGATGCAGGAACGCGTTCGCGCGGAAGCGGAAATGGATGAAATGCCCCGCGCGCCGCACATCGATCTGATACAGGTGTTTGACCGGCGTC
>NZ_BCPP01001430.1:0-1182 GCF_016586125.1 Burkholderia sp. E168m23 | reverse complement strand
ACGCGCGTGCCGAAATCCCGCCCGATCTGCACGGTCTTCAGCGCGGTTTGCCCGTTCGCGCCGACGGTGGCGACCGTCACGCCGCTCGGGCGGAACAGCAGCGCACTGACAGGCAGCTCGAGCGCCGGCGCCGCACTCGGCAAGACGAGATGCGCCTGCGCATACGCGCCGGGCATCAGCGCGCCGTCGCGGTTGTCGACGTCGATCTCGACACGCAGCGTGCGCGTGACGGGATCGATCGCGCCCGCGCTGCGCGCGACCTGCGCGGCAAACCGCCGCCCCGGATACTGCGGCGTCGTCAGGTAGACGGAGGTGCCGGCCGACACGCCGGTCGCGCTGTCCTGCGGCACATCGACGAACACGCGCAGCGTGTCCGTCTGTTCGAGATGGAACAGTTCCCCGGACAGGCCCGGGCTGCCCGGCGTGCCGCCCGCGGTGACCAGCGTGCCGACGTCGACGTTGCGTGCGGTGATCACGCCGTCGAACGGCGCGGTGACGGACTCGTACGACACGAGCTCGGCAAGATGCGCGACGTTCGCCTGAGCTGAGGCAAGCATCGCGCGCTTCGCGTTCATGTCCGCGACCTTCGTGTCGGTGTCCTGCTGCGACACCGACTGCATTTTCAGCATGTCCTGCCAGCGCTGCGCGGTCGATTTCGCATAGTCGTAGTTCGCCTGCGCGCTCGCTTCGTCGGCGCGCGCCTGGCGCAACTGCGCGTCGAGATCGGGCGCCGAGATCTGCGCGAGCGTCTGGCCGGCCTTCACGTGCGTGCCGAGATCGACGCTCCAGTGCGCGATATAACCGCTCGTGCGCGCATAGATCGACGCGTCCGCATACGGCGCGACCGAGCCGGGCAGCGTCAGCGTCTGGTCGGCCGGCGCCGCGCCGGGCACGATGACCGACACCGGCAGCGCCTGCTGCGCGGCGACCTGCGCACGCTGCGCGGCGCGTGCCTCGATCCGCGGCACGATGCCGAGCGCGAGCAGCGCGGCGGCGAGCGCGACGGCCGCGAGCGGCACGGCCAGCTTGCGGCCGCGGCGGGGCGGCGGCGTATCGGAGGCGGCGCCGCGCGCGGCGGGCGGCACGGCTGCGGCCACGGTGGCCGCTTCGGCGGCGGGCGGCGGGGCGACGGGTTCGATCGAGTCGTTCATGATGGGTCCGGGGGCGGGCGAATCGAAGGAT
>NZ_BCPP01001429.1:0-1184 GCF_016586125.1 Burkholderia sp. E168m23 | reverse complement strand
TGAAGTGGTGCGTGCCGTCCCGCTTCAACTGGTCGACCAGCCCGTATTCCCAGTCGAGATACGCCTGCATCGCGGCGGCCGCGTTGTCGGTGCCTTCGTACGGACGCCGGTAGCGATCGACGCGCGGCGACGCCAGATGCGTCTCGCCGCTCTCCAGCGGCAGCCCGGCCTCGATCCACGCGGCCGTGCCGCCGGTCAGCACCCGGATCTCGGCCGATGCCGGCAGCAGCGCACGCGCGTCATCCGCCGCGAACCGCGCCAGCAGGCTCGATCCGCACGTGAACACGTAGCGCTTCGCGGGCGGAATCGTCGCCAGCGCGTCGCGCAACTGCGCGCGCACGGCAAACCACGCGCCGGGAATATGCCGCTTCACGTAGTTCGCGCTGGCCGTCACGTCGACGATCGCGAGCTCGCCGGGCGCGGCCTCCTTCAGCCAGCCGGCGAGCGTCGCGGGCGACACGTCGGCGGCGGGCGGCGTTGCCGGCACGTCGCGCGGCGGCTGGCCGCGCTCGGAGAATGCCGCGGTGCCCGCCGGCTCGACCACGCGCACGTCCCAGCCCATCTGGGCAAGCCACGAGGCGGTCATGTCCGCGCGCACGCCGTCGTCGTCGGCCAGCACGATCCGCGCGCCGCGCACGGCCGCGTGATGGTCGGTCTCCTGCACGAGCTGGCCGCCCGGCGTGCTCAGGAAGCCCGGCAGATGCCCGGCTTCGTATTCCTCGGGCGTGCGCACGTCGAAGCGGTACAGCGTGCGGCCCGGTTCGTCGAGCGTGGCGACGTCCTCGAGCGCGATGCGCGGCACGCCCGCGCGCTCGGCCACCGCGCGGGCAGCCTGACGGGCTTCGGCGCGCTGCGTCGCGTCGATCTCGTCCGGAAAGCGGCGCGCCGCACCGCGCTCGAGCGTCTGGCCGGCCAGCGTCCAGCCGATCGTGCCGTTGCGCAGCGCGGCGACCGGATTCGGCAGCCCCGCGTTGACGAGCGATTGCGTGCCGATGATGCTGCGCGTGCGGCCCGCGCGGTTGACGATGACCTGCGTGCGCGGATCGGGTGCAAGCGCGCGCACGCGCAGCACGAGTTCCGCGCCCGGCACGCTGGTCGACGTCGGGATGTTCATCGTCTGGTACTCGTCGAAGCGGCGCGCGTCGACGATTCGTATAACTTCGTATAATGTATGCTACACGAAG
>NZ_BCPP01001428.1:0-1185 GCF_016586125.1 Burkholderia sp. E168m23 | reverse complement strand
AGCCGCGGCCTGCCAGTCGTGCTGGTCAACGTCGCGGGCGGCGCACCGGGCCGCACCGAGCAAGCGCCGCGCACCGCGCAGCTTCCGGCCGACTGGACCGAACTCGTGCCCGAACTGAACCGCCAGCCAGGCGACCACGTCGTGACGAAGCGGACCTGGGGCGCCTTCACCGGCACCGGTCTCGACGCACACCTGAAGGCAGCCGGTGTCACGCAGATCGTGCTGACCGGCGTCGCGACGAGCATCGGCGTCGAATCGACCGCGCGGCAGGCCTACGAGCTCGGCTACAACGTGACGCTCGCCGTCGACGCGATGACCGACCTCAACGCGGATGCGCACGTCAACAGCATCGAGCGACTGTTCCCGCGCCTCGGCGAGACCGGTACGACGCAGGACATCGTCGCGCTGCTCGACCGGCGCGGCGCGTGAGCGACCCACGCATCCAGCCGGCGCCGGGCCGCGCGGCCGGCCGGCTCGACCCGTCGATCTGGAAAGTCAGCGCGGTCGCGACGCTCGGTTCGCTGCTGTCGCAGCTCGACGCGACGATCGTCAACGTGTCGCTGTCGAGCCTCGCGACCGATCTGCATGCCAGCCTGGCGACGATCCAGTGGGTGACGAGCGGCTACCTGCTCGCGCTGACGCTGGTGCTGCCGCTGAGCGGCTGGCTCGTCGATCGCATCGGCGCGAAGGCGCTGTACCTGTGGTGCTTCTCGGCGTTCACGCTTACGTCGGCGCTGTGCGGGCTCGCATGGTCCGCGCCGTCGCTGATCGTGTTCCGCGTGTTGCAAGGCGTCAGCGGCGGCTTGCTCGCGCCGATGGCGCAGATGATGATCGCGCGCGTCGCCGGTCGGCAGATGGCGCGCGTGATCGGCTATGCGGCGGTGCCGGTGCTGCTCGCGCCGATCCTCGGCCCGGTCGTGGCCGGCGCGATCCTGCAGCACGCGTCGTGGCGCTGGCTGTTTCTGGTGAACCTGCCCGTCGGCGCGCTCGCGCTCGCACTGGCCGCGCGCTTCCTGCCTGGCGACCGGGACGATGCGCCGCGGCGCGCACTCGACTGGATCGGCCTCGCGTTGCTGTCGCCGGGCCTCGTGCTGTTCCTGTACGGCGTCGAGCGGATCGGCTCGGTGCCCGGCATCGCGGCGGTCGCGGGTTCGGCGCTGCTGCTCGTCGCGTTCCTGCGCGTCG
>NZ_BCPP01001427.1:0-1191 GCF_016586125.1 Burkholderia sp. E168m23 | reverse complement strand
GTACGGCGGCCCGCGGCGATGATCCGCGCGGGCAGGCCGCCGCGATTACTTCGCGAGCGTGCGGTATGACACGAGATCGTTGATCGGCCCGATTTCCGGCCCGGTCGCGCCGGGGCGCGTGGCGACCTGCACGACCTTCTCGAACATGATGATGAACGGCGAGTTCGCGAGCACGGCCTTCTGCAGCGCTTCGTAACGCTGCGCGCGCTTCGCAGGCGACGGCTCGACGAGCGCGGCCTCGGTGTCCTTCGTCAGTTGCGGAATGTCCCAGCTGTTGCGCCACGCGAGCATCTTGGTCGGCGACTGGTCCGAGTTGTCCGGATTCCACGCAAAACCACGCGCGTTGCTGTTCGGGTCCATGTAGTCGGGCGACCATTCGCCGACGAAGATGTCGTGCTGGCGGGCGCGGTACTTGCCGATCGCCTGCTTCGCGTCGCCCGGGATCAGCTTCACGCGGATGCCGCCCTGCGCGAAGTTCGCTTGCAGCGCCTGCGCGATCTCGAGGTACGGATAGTCGTTCGGCATGTCCATCGTCACGTCGAAGCCGTTCGGCAAGCCGGCCTTCGCGAGCAGCGCCTTCGCCTTCGCGACGTCCTGCTTGTACGGCCGCGCGTTCGACGCGCCGAGGAAGC
This sequence comes from Burkholderia sp. E168m23, assembly GCF_016586125.1. Taxonomy (NCBI): domain Bacteria; kingdom Pseudomonadati; phylum Pseudomonadota; class Betaproteobacteria; order Burkholderiales; family Burkholderiaceae; genus Burkholderia; species Burkholderia sp. E168m23. The sequence continues at coordinate 559 of NZ_BCPP01001427.1, read as the reverse complement.
CTTCGGGCAGGAAGGTCTGATGCACCTTGTAGGTCGTGCTGACGATGTTGCGCTGGATGCCGTCGTAGTCGACGAGCCATTTCATCGCCTGCTGCACCTCGGGCTTCGCGAGGTTTGGGTTCTTCGTGTTCAGGCTCAGGTACAGCAGCGCCGACACCGGCCACGACGCGACCTTGATCTTGCCGGCCTTCGACAGCGCGGCGAGGCTGTCGGGGCTCAGGTTGCGCGCGGCGTCGGCGTCGCCGTTCTCCAGCAGCAGCCGTTGCGCGGAGGCTTCGGGCACGTGGCGCAGCACCACGCGCTTCATCGGATACGGCGTGCGGTATTTGTCGAAGCGCTGCAGCACGATGGTTTCGTTCGGCGTCCACTTGACGAGCTGGTACGGGCCCGAGCCCGCGTCGTTGGTGCGCAGCCAGCCGCTGCCGAAATCGTTGCCTTGCTGGTGCGACAGCAGCAGCTTCTTGTCGAAGACCGAGGCCGGGCACGCGCTCAGCACGTTGAGCACGAAGCTCGGCGCGTACTTGCGGTCGGTTTCGAGCACGACGGTTTGCGGATCGAC
>NZ_BCPP01001426.1:0-1191 GCF_016586125.1 Burkholderia sp. E168m23 | reverse complement strand
ACTGAGTAACCGTCTTCCGAGTCAAGCCCGATGAAGTGAATCGTCCCAAGGCGTGTTGGTTTTGACCATGGCATTGAGCATGGTTAGGAGCTTGCGCATGCAGGCAACAAGCGCGACCTTGGACAGTTTGCCGGCGGCCTTCAGGCGTTGATAGAAGGCTCTGATGGCGGGGTTGTAGCGTGTGGCAGTCAATGTAGCCATGTACAGCACGCGACGGATCGCGAAGCGGCCACCTTGAACCCGTCGTCGCCCATTACGTAAGCCGGAATCGCAAGCAATGGGAGCGACGCCAACGAGGGCTGCAATCTGACGGCGATTGAGCCGGCCCAATTCGGGCAGTTCTGCGATCAGGCAGGCGCTGGATACCGGGCCAATTCCATGTGTGGACTGCAACAGGCGGTCGAGTTCACCGAAGTGCTGGCGTACATGAGCGACCATCTGAGCGTCGATGTCATCGAGTTGTGCCTGGATGGCGGCAATGATAGCCAGCAGACTTGGATGCAGACCAACCGGCGTGATCTGGAGCCGCTGTCGCTCCGAAAGGAGCATGGTGAGTAGTTGGCGCCGTCGGGTCACCAGTGCAGCCAGCCACTGCTGCCGCTCGTCGGGAACGGGACGTAGCAAGCGGGACAGATCGTCCCGACGCAGTAGCACGGAAGCCAGTTCGGCAAGCATATGTGCGTCGATGGCGTCGGTTTTGGCCAGACGTCCCATCGAGCGGGCAAAATCGCGTGCTTGCCGAGGGTTGACGACAGCGACCGGCAAACCCGCACCTTGCAAGGCGCACGCCAGCTCGGTCTCGTAGCCACCGGTCGCCTCCATCACGACCAACTGCACGTTCAGCGGCTGAAGGGCAACAGCCAGGGCCGAGTGGCCCTCGGCATCGTTGTTGAATCGACGGATGTCCAGATTGGCACCCAGTACGGAAACATCGACGTGAGCTTTTGCGACGTCAATGCCGACCGTTACGGCAGAAGGAGCAGACATGATCTTCGGATCCCATGCTTGTACATGCGCACTCGATGTAAATGGCGCGCGTAACCGTTCGGGCTTCAGGAAGACCAGCACGGCAACCGTGCGTTTTGTACTCAGTCACGGGCTCCAACACCCAAGCGCGGGGCAAACTGCACGGTCTCGTCTGGCTACCACCAGACTTTACCGTACTGGTCAGTACTGAACATACAAGCGCGG
>NZ_BCPP01001425.1:0-1196 GCF_016586125.1 Burkholderia sp. E168m23 | reverse complement strand
TAAGCGCGAGACCCCGCGGGCGCGGCGTCACGGCGCGCCGGCCGCCTTGAACGGAGGCCGGATATCGACGGAGACGAAAGCATCAGCGCATCACGCCCTTGGCGCGCAGTTCACGGCCGACACGTACGATTTCGCGCTCGCCTTCCGCCAGCGCGGCGGCGCTCGTATGCACCGAGTAGGCGCCCAGATGAAGATCGTGCGGATGCGGAATCGCGGTACCGACCACGAAGCGCGCGTCGGTCACGGCCTCGAATTCGATCGGCGCATCGGACGCGTCGAACACGACCAGCTCGCCCCGTCCGACCGGGTCCGGCGTGCGCAGGCGGCCGTCCATCACGGCGGTCCAGCCGACCCGGTAGCCCTGCGGCGGCCGGCAGGTCCAGCGCTCGCCCGCCGCCAACTGCACGACGACGTAGTTGATGCCCGGCGGCGCATCGACCGGGCTGACCGCGTCGCCGTGGCGGCCGAGCAGCACGCGGGCCGGCCCGTCCGTCGGGATGTCGTCGATCGACAGGTGCTGACTGAACGCCGGCGCCAGCTCGCGCCCCGGCGGCAACGCCACCCACAGCTGGAACGCCTTGACCGGCGGCACCACGGAACCCGTATGCCAGACGCCGCGCCCCGCGCTCATCCATTCGATGTCGCCGGCCCCCATCGGGCCTTCGTGGCCCGTCGATTCCACGTAGGTGCCGTGCCCGTCGATCATGAGCGTCAGCGTGGCGATGCCCGAATGCGGATGCCAGCCGAAGGCCGGCTTGCCGAGCGGCGCCCGCGTATCGATCAGGTCGAGGAACACGAACGGCTTGATCATCTCGCCGACGTCGGACGGGCTGACCATGCGGACGACCGGCCCGTGCGCGTGGCCGCGCGTGCGGAACACGACATGACGGCCGGCGACGGTGGTCGAGGTAACGGAATCGAGGGTATTCAACATGGGTTCTCCGGTGGCCGGTAGCCGGCGTATTGCGTCAGGCGGCGAGGGCCGCCGCGGCTTCCTTCGCCGATGCAATCGCGTCCGTGCGCTTGTCCGGCCCCATCGCGACGCCTTCGGCACGAATGAACGTGATGTCGGTGATGCCGATGAACGCGAACGCATCTTTCAGATAGGTTTCCTGATGATCGAGCGACGCCACCGGCGACCCTGCGCTGTACACGCCGCCGCGCGACGATGCGATGACCAGTTTCTTGCCGCCGCA
>NZ_BCPP01001424.1:0-1198 GCF_016586125.1 Burkholderia sp. E168m23 | reverse complement strand
AAGCTCGGTCAGAATCTTAATGTTTTCCACGACGCAAGACGGTCCCTCATGTGAGAGCCATCGCATCATAGGACTCGGCGTGCTGCCGAGCACGCGAAACGCGACATTGGGTGGATGCTCCTTCAGGTGGTTTGCGATAAATACTCTTATCGCATGCAGCTTATGGGCGACCTAAACTGGTTGTATGAAAACCGCTCCCGCCCCGCGCTTACGCACGGGGAACGGATCGTTAGCCGGAACGCCCGCTGCCCCGCCCGAGCTCCCCAGCCTGTCCGAGCTGGCAGCCCTGCGTGCCTGGCACGAAGGACTCACCGCGCGCGCCGCCGTTATGCGCTACCTCGACCACCCGCGCGACGATGGCCAGTCATCGCGCGGACTGCTGAGCCGCATTCGTCGCCAACTGGTCGCGTGCGCGACGGCCCGCCAGCGCGACGACCTGATTCCACTGTTCACGCACCCGGCCGCGGACCGCACCCGCCATGCGGCGCAAGTCGTCGCGGCGCTCAACGTGCTGCGCACCACGCCTATTCCCGCACCGCAGCCAGCCGACCCCGTGAACCGGTGGCTGCCGCCGCGCATCGCACGCGCGCTCGCCACCGCCCACATCAACTCCCTCGCCGACCTGCTCGTGCACCGGGCGCGGCGCAAAAGCTGGTGGCGGAACATTACGGGGCTCGGCCGTCAGGGCGCGCAACGCATCGAGACTTTCCTGGCCGCCCATCACGCGTTGGTCCAGCACGCCGCTACGCTCGTCGCGTACGAGGCCGACGGGGCTCAACTCGTCCCGCTGTGGTCACTTGAGTCCCTGCCCGCGGCCCTCGATGGCTCACACGGCCGCTTCCGGGCCCCACGTGACACCTGTGGCCTCGCCGCGACCAACGACTACCAGGCGATCGAGGCTTGGCTGACACTGCACGAATCGGCGCACACCGCACGTGCCTACCGGCGCGAGGCGGAGCGGCTGTTGCTGTGGGCGATCGTGGAACGGCGCGTCCCACTTTCATCGCTCACCACCGACGACGCGATCGCCTATCGCACCTTCTTGCGACATCCGACGCCCGCCGCGCGCTGGATCGGGCCGCCGTGCCCGCGCGCCACACCGGCCTGGCGCCCGTTTGCCGGGCACCTGACAACGCGCTCAACAGCCTATGCGCTGGCCGTCCTGCGCGCGCTCTTCGGGTGGTTGGTCGGCCAGCAC
>NZ_BCPP01001423.1:0-1198 GCF_016586125.1 Burkholderia sp. E168m23 | reverse complement strand
GGAAACAGCGCGTAGCTCTGGAACACCATCGCGACGCCGCGCTCGGCGGCCGGCACGTCGTCGACGCGGCGGCCGTCGATCGACAGCTCGCCCGCGCTCAGATCCTCGAGCCCGGCGATCATGCGCAGCAGCGTTGATTTCCCACAGCCGGACGGCCCGAGAAACACGCAGAACTCGTGCGCGCCGATCTCCAGATCGACGTCGCGAATGACCGGCGCGTGCTCGCCATAGGCTTTCTGCACGCGTCGCATCGAGATGCTCGCCATTGTCTCCGCTCCATGTTCTAATGCGCCGTACTGCTTGATTAAGCGCTTAATCATCGCGATCAAAAAAAGGGGCGATGCGATCGCGGCCGAGTCGCGCCCGTTGGTCGGGCGGCAAGGTGTCCGGCGATAGTGCGCCGCTTCGGTGAGCGAAGCAAATACTGGATCGACGTCTCATATAGTGGGCAAACGATGGCAACACTGGATGAAGTGGCGCGCCGCGCCGGTGTGACGGCCGCGACGGTGTCGAACGTGCTGCGCGACCGCGGCCGGGTCGGCGACGCGACGCGGGCACGGGTGCTCGATGCGGTCGACGCGCTCGGGTATCGGCCGCATCTCGCCGCGCGGGCGCTGGCGGAAGGGCGCGCGCCGACGGTTGCGCTGATGGTATCGAGCATCGCGAACCCGTTCTATCCGGAGTTCGCGTTGGCGGTCGAGCGCGCGGTACGCCGCAACGGGCAGTTCCTGATCGTCTGCAATACGAACGAAGATCCGTTGCAGGGGCGCGCGTATCTCGACCAGATCGCCGGCACGATCTCCGAGGGGATTCTCGTGACCAACGCGAACCTGCATCTGCCGGACCTGCTCGACGTCGCGCGGCGTGGCGTGCCGGTCGTGCTGTGCCTGTGGGAGCGACCCGAGGCGCCGCCCGACGGGTTGCCGTGCGTGGCGATCGATTTCCGCGAGGCGGGACGGATCGCGACGCGGCATCTGCTCGAACTCGGTCACGAGAAGATCGGCGTGATCGTCGGCGGCGCGGCGTGCGGCGTGCAGGCGGCGCGCTACGACGGCTTCGTCGACGTGATGCGCGACGCGGGGCTCGACGCGTCGATCGTCGCGGCCGAGCGCGATTCGATCGAAGGCGGCCTCCGTGCGGCAGGCCGGCTGCTCGATGCGCACCCGCGATTGACCGCGCTGGTCGCGACCAACGACCT
>NZ_BCPP01001422.1:0-1201 GCF_016586125.1 Burkholderia sp. E168m23 | reverse complement strand
GGAAGAAGCCGGCGACATGCTGTGCCGCGCGCTCGGCCGCGATGCGAAGACCTGGACGGCCGGCGTCGCGCTGCCGGGCGGCGACATCGCGGACGCGAAGTTCGACGGGTTCGCCAGCGCGTTCGCGAAACGCCATCCGTGGCTGCCCGCCGCGCTCGCGCGCCGCTATGCACGTGCGTACGGCACGCGTGCGGAGCGCGTGGTCGACGGCGCAAAGTCGCTCGCCGATCTCGGCGCCGAAATCGCGCCGGGCATCCACGACGCCGAACTGCGCTACCTGCGCGATGCCGAATGGGCGACCTGCGCGCAGGACGTACTGTGGCGCCGCTCGAAGCTCGGCCTGCACGTCGCGCCCGGCACGCTCGACGCGGTGACCGCCGCGGTCGATGCGTGGTTCGCCGCCGCGCATGCGCCGCATGCGTGATCCGAATGCAGTTGCAATGGTAGTTTTGCCTGACCGACGTTGATTCACCGACGCGCCGCCCCACATGCGGCGCGCATCACAACTAAGCCAATCCACGGATGGAGATGAGAGACATGCAGGACCAGTACATCCTCGCGCTTGACCAGGGCACCACGAGTTCCCGCGCGATGCTGTTCGATCGCCAGGGCAACATCGTATCGATCGCCCAGAAGGAATTCGAACAGATCTACCCGCAACCCGGCTGGGTCGAGCACGACCCGCAGGAAATCTGGTCGACGCAAGCCGGCGTCGCCGCGGAAGCCGTCACGCGCACGGGCCTGAACGGCACGTCGATCGCCGCGATCGGCATCACGAACCAGCGCGAAACGACCATCGTCTGGGATCGCGAGACGGGCCAGCCCGTCTACAACGCGATCGTCTGGCAGGATCGCCGCACGGCCGACTTCTGCGACTCGCTGAAGAAGCAGGGCCTCGAAGCGAAGGTGCGCGCGAAGACCGGCCTGCCGATCGACTCGTACTTCTCCGCGACGAAGATCCGCTGGATTCTGGACAACGTGCCGGGTGCACGCGACAAGGCGCGCCAGGGCAAGCTCGCGTTCGGCACCGTCGACAGCTGGCTCGTGTGGAACTTCACGAAGCACGAACTGCACGTGACCGACGTGACGAACGCATCGCGCACGATGCTGTTCAACATCCATACGCGCGAATGGGACAGCGAGCTGCTCGAACTGCTCGACATCCCGCGCAGCATGCTGCCGGAAGTGAAGGCATCGTCGG
>NZ_BCPP01001421.1:0-1204 GCF_016586125.1 Burkholderia sp. E168m23 | reverse complement strand
CGACCTTGCGCAGCGCGGGTTCGACCGTTTCCGCGACGAACTGGCGCGCCTCGGCCTCGGTCGTCTGCCGCAGGATGTGCGTCAGGCGATGGCGCCAGTGCTGGCCGGTCCAGAAGCTCGTTGCAGGCGCAACGTCCTGCGAGTAGTGCGCGCGGTCGGCCGCGAGCCCGCGCCACAGCCCGTAGCACAGCGCGAGCATGATGATGGCGACCGGCAGCGCGGCGATCAGCGTCATCGCCTGCAGCGCGCCGAGCCCGCCCGCGACGAGCAGCACCGCGGCCGTCACGCCGAGCAGCGCGGCCCAGAACAGCCGCTGCCAGACCGGCGAATGCGCATTGCCGCGCGTCGCGATCTGGTCGATCACGAACGCGCCCGAATCGGCGGACGTGACGAAGAACACCGCGATCAGCACGATCGCGACGATCGACAGCAGTTGCGGCAACGGCAGGAAATCGAAGAAGCGGAACAGCAGCGCATCGACGTTGGTCGCCGTCTGCGCGAGCGCGCCGGCCGCGCCGTGCGTATCGAGCCAGATCGCGCTGTTGCCGAACACGGTCATCCACACGAGGTTGAACGCGGTCGGCACGAGCAGCACGCCGATCACGAACTGGCGGATCGTGCGGCCGCGCGAGATGCGCGCGATGAACATGCCGACGAACGGCGACCACGACACCCACCACGCCCAGTAGAGGATCGTCCAGCCGCCGAACCAGCCTTCCTCGCGCGGCGGCGCGTACGCATAGGTGCGGAACGACAGGTCGACGAGGCTCGACAGGTACTGGCCGATGTTGTCGCCGAGCGCGCGCAGCAGAAAGGCCGTCGGGCCCGCGACCACCACGAAGGCGAGCAGCAGGAATGCGAGCAGCAGGTTCAGTTCGGACAGCCGGCGCACGCCCTTGTCGAGGCCGGTCGCGGCCGATACGCCCGCGAGGACCACGACCGCCGCGACGAGCCCGATGCGGAACAGGTTGCTGCCCGTGTCCCATCCGGCGACCGTATGCAGGCCCGCGCTCAGCTGCATCACGCCGTAGCCGAGCGTCGTTGCGATCCCGGCGACCGTGCCGACCAGCGCGAACGCATCGACGGTGTGGCCGATCCAGCCGTTGATGCGCTCGCGCAGCACCGGATACAGCCCGGAGCGCAGCGTCAGCGGCAGGTTGTAGCGGAAGCCGAAGTACGCGAGCACGAGCCCCATCAGCCCGTA
>NZ_BCPP01001420.1:0-1210 GCF_016586125.1 Burkholderia sp. E168m23 | reverse complement strand
ACCTGACGCGCGACCACAACCGCCACGCGAAGGCCGGCAACATCAACCGCGCGCTGCCGAAGACGCACGGCGAGTACATCGCGATCTTCGATTGCGATCACGTGCCGACGCGCTCGTTCCGTAATAACTTCGTATAGCATACATTATACGAAGTTATACGACGTTTCGCGCTTGCACGCCTGTATCGCGACATGGGGTTGCCGCAGCTCGGCCGCACGGTGATGGACGACGGGCTGGCGCTGAGCGATACGCCCGAGATGCGTTACGCGAACGCGCTGTACCGCAACTCGCTCGACGATGTCGCGGGCGCTCAAGCCGCGCTGGCGCCGGTCGACGACGCGCACCGTTCGGACGGGATGCGCGCGCTGGCGCGCAAGCTCGATGCGGAAAGCGCGCTGGCCGACGCGCGCGGCGCACATGCCCGCGGCGACCGCGCGGCCTTTGCCGCCACGCTCGCGCACGCGCAGGCGAGCGCGCCGGACGATCCCGACATGCTTGCCGCGATCGGCGCGCAGTGGATCGACGCGGGCGAACCGGAGCGCGGCCTCGCGCCGCTGCGCGACTGGATCGCCGCGCATCCGCGCGAAGCCGACGCGGACGTGCGGCTGCGCTACGGCGACCTGCTCGGCCGCGCGGGGCGCGACGACGCGCTCGCCGCATGGCTCGATACGCTGCGCGGCGATCCTTCGCTGACGCCCCCGCAGACGGCGCGACTGGAGGATCAGTCGCTGCGGCTCGTGCTGCGGCAGACCGACGACGCGATCGCGCGACAGGACTATGCGCAGGCGCGCACGCTGCTCGACCGCGCGAGCCCGGCCGGCCGCGCGGACAAGCGTTATGCGCTCGAACTCGCCGATCTCGAACGCGCGCAGGGTCATTACGATGCCGCACGCGATGCGCTCGCACCGGTCGTCGCGCGCACGCCGGACGACGCCGATACGCAGCTCGCGCTGGCCCGGATCGACGAGGACAGCGGCAACCGTGCCGCCGCGCGCGAGCGCGTGCAGGCCGTGCTGGCGCGCACGCCGGACGACGACGTCGACACGCAACTGTCGGCCGTGCGCCGCCTGAACGCGCTGCGCCGGCCGGACGAAGCCGCGCAGGTGACCGAGCGGCTGCAGGCCGCGTATCCGGCCCGCGCCGACGTGACGGTCGCGGCCGGGCGCGTGGCCGAGGCGCAGGGCCGCTATGACGACGCGGCGTCGCTGTA
>NZ_BCPP01001419.1:0-1214 GCF_016586125.1 Burkholderia sp. E168m23 | reverse complement strand
CGAGCACGAGTGCCGCGATCAGCCCGAGATGCTCGAAAAAGCTGTTGAGCGCCATGAAGTGTTCGGCTCCCGAACGGTTCCAGAAATCGTTCGCCACGACCATCGCGACGAGCGTCAGCATGCCGAGACTGCCGGCGCCGAGCCACGTGAAGCGGCGAAACACCACGCACAGCGAGCCCGCGATCTCGACCGCGATCGCAAGCGCTGCCCACAGCGCGGCCGGCTGCAGGCCGAAATGCGCCTGCTCCGCGACCGCGCCGGGGAAGTCGAGCGCCTTCGCGACGCCGCCGAGCAAATAGGCGGACACCAGCGCGAGGCGCGAGAGCGGCAGGACCCACGGCTGCGACAGCAGCGCGCGGACCCACGCGGGGGTGCCGTAGACGGAGCGCGTCGTCATGTCAGACGGCCCAGCACGAACAACCGAACGCGCCCCAGAAACCCTTCGCGTCCGACGTCGGCAACGTGCGGCCCCACGCGCCCGCGTGCGCATGCTGGTGAACGTTGCATTCGTTCGCGCAGCCGCACATCGCAGCGGCCGCCGCGCGTTGCAGCGGCGCGCCGTTGCGCTGCGTCGCGCCCCAGCCACCATAGCCCCCGAACTCGCGCACCGGCGACCAGTCGGGCATCGCCGGCGGGATCGGCGCGTCGTGCGAGGCGAACGGCCCCGCGCCCCATACGATCTTCCCGTCGACCACCGTCAGCAATGCGGTCGTGCCGGCGATATCGTCCTCCGCGCACGCGAAGAAATCGCGATCCGGGACGATCAGGTCAGCGAGCTGCCCGACCGCAATCCGGCCTTTCTTGCCTTCCTCGTTCGAGAACCACGTCACGTACTCGGTCCACATCCGCAGCGCGGTTTCGCGATCGAGCAGGTTGCGCTGCGGATACATCCTCAGGCCGCCGACCGTCTTGCCCGTCACGAGCCATGCAAGCGACACCCACGGGTTGTACGACGCGACGCGCGTCGCGTCCGTGCCGGCCGACACCTTGAGTCCCTTGGCGAGCATCTTCGCGACCGGCGGCGTCGCCTCCGCGGCTTGCGCGCCGTAGCGCTCGACGAAATATTCGCCCTGGTACGCCATCCGGTGCTGCACCGCGATGCCGCCGCCGAGCGCGGCAATCCGGTCCATCGACTTCTCGGTGATCGTTTCCGCGTGATCGAAGAACCAGTTCAGCCCTTCGAGCGGGATGTCCTCGTTGACCTTCTCGAACAC
>NZ_BCPP01001418.1:0-1214 GCF_016586125.1 Burkholderia sp. E168m23 | reverse complement strand
CGTGCCCGCTCGACGGGTGTCGCGCGCCCCGGGGCCACGCGGGTATTACGGCCCGCCCGGTTTCGCCACGTCGCCCGCGTCGACGTTGATCGCGTGTTCCTTCGACACCAGCCGGGTTCCGGCCATGCTTGCGCCGCCGATGCGCAACTTCAGGCGCGCCGGTTCGCTGGCAACGAGTCCCGACACATAGTCGAGGCCATGCAGCCCCACGCGATCATGGAACGGAATGAACCAGGAGGAGCAGAAGTCCGACGTGGGGACCGGGCAGCGGGCGTGGATGTCGAGCCGGCGGGCAGAGAACGGATAGTCGTCGAGATCGGTTGCGCCCACATCGAATCGCTCGAGGATGGTGACCGGCGCGACCGCGTACCGGAGGTAGACGTGGTCGGCCCACGGCGTCTTGTCGAGCGACGCGAGGTCTTCCGTGGTGTACGCAACGATCGTGAGGCCGTTTCGGTCGCGGTGCTGGATTTCATATCGGCTGACATTCACCGACTTGCAGCCGGCACATGCGATTGCCGCACCCAGCACGAAACCGATCAAGCGCATCCGCTCCTGCATGTCGTCCTCCCGGCGCCCTTCGGCCTCGGTTTGCCTGCAATACGACGGCGCGCGACGTGCGTTACGTCGGGTTGGCCGCACCGTCGGCGGGCGAGACCGTCGCGTGCATCGCCTGTTCGAGAAGGGCATGCGCGGCCTGCCACGCGCGTGCGGCAGCCGCGGAATCGTTGAATGCCCGCGCGTCGACCGTGGCGCCGTCCAGCAGCATCATGAAGACGGTCGCCAGCCGGTTCGCGGTTTCGGGCGGCACGAGGGCTTCGATCAGTTCTGCGATCCATTCGACCATTTTGCGGCGATAGCGGATCGCGACATCCGAGATCGGCGCGTAAGCGGTGCCGAATTCGGCCAGCGCACGCTCGAACAGGCAGCCGGCAAATTCCGGTGTGCGGAACCATGCTTCATACCAGTCGAAGATGGTCTTGACGCGCTCGACCGGATCGACGACGTGCTGCAACTGCGCGTCGATGCTGCCGACGATCAGGTCGTAGCGTTGGACCAGCACTTCGCGGATGAGCTCGTCCTTGCTCGCAAAATGCCGGTACAGCGTCATTCGGGCGACACCGGAATCGTCGATGATCCAGTCCACGCCCACTGGGTGGAATCCGTGCCTCGAGAACAGTTCGGTCGCTTTGTCTACCACCAGCTGGCGTTTG
>NZ_BCPP01001417.1:0-1216 GCF_016586125.1 Burkholderia sp. E168m23 | reverse complement strand
CGAAGAAGGCGTGTTTTCGCTCATGACGATGGTCTGGTGCGTCGCTCGCGCGTAAGGATAGACGAGGATTCATTATGCTTCAGTGCACGATCGCGCGGCAAACCTGCAACATCCTGTCGATATTGTTGCAAGTCGATGGCAAGTCGCGCCGAAGAGCGGCTGCCTCACGCACCGGCGCTGCCCGTTTGACGTCAACCTCGCTGGACATCAGTGATATATCACAATAATATCCAGGGATCGCCCCCACGCTTCCCGAGCATCCGCGCCATGATGGCGCCCCTTCCGACCCCGATGCCGCAATCGCCATGAGCACCCTGACCGACGTCACCCGCGCCCGCCCCGCCGCGTCGCCGGCCAGCCTCGCCGATCGCGCGTACGCGCTGATCCAGCGGGACATCATCACGATGCGCCTGAAGCCGGGCGCCGCGCTCAACGAAGCCGACCTCGTTGCACGCACCGGAATCGGCCGCACGCCGGTGCACCAGGCCGTGCATCGGCTCGTGCTCGAAGGGCTGCTGTCCGTGATACCGCGCAAGGGCTTGATGGTGCAGCCGCTCTCGCTCGACGACATCGTCGCGGTGATCGACGTGCGGCGCATCAACGAAGCGCACTGCGCCGAACTCGCCGCGCGCCATGCAACGCCCGACGATCTCGCGCGCCTGGCCGCGCTGCTCGACGATGGGCAGGCCTGCGTCGACACGCACGACGTCGAGGGCATGATGGAGCTCGACCGCGCGTTTCATCAGACGATCGCCGCGGCCGCGCGCAATGCGGTGCTCGCCGACATCCTGCGCGCGCTGCATGAGCGCTCGCTGCGCTTCTGGTTCGTCACGCTGTCCGAACCGCACCATCTCGCCGACGTCCAGCACGAGCATCGCGCGCTGTTCGACCGGCTGTCCGCCCGCGACGCCGCCGGCGCGCGCGCGGCCGTCGAAGGCCATATCGATTCGTTCCGCTCCACGCTTCTTCAACATCTTCGCCCCTGAGCCGCCATGACCACTTTCACGCCGTTCCCCCCGCTCGCCCAGCTCGCCGCCGACCTCGCCGCCGGCCGGACCACGAGCCGCGCGCTCGTCGACACCGCGCTCGACCGGATCGCCGATCCGTCGGGACAGGGCGCCGTCGTCTTCACCGAAGTCGATGCGGACAATGCCCGCGCGGCCGCCGACGCACACGACCGGCTGCGCGCCGCGGGCACCGTGCTGTCGCCGCTCGC
>NZ_BCPP01001416.1:0-1217 GCF_016586125.1 Burkholderia sp. E168m23 | reverse complement strand
AAGGCTGGCTGTACGTGGCATTCGTGATCGACGTTCGTATAACTTCGTATAATGTATGCTATACGAAGTTATTACGCACGAACGGCAAGTCCGCTGCCGTATCCGGCAAAAGCAACGCCTTCAATGGCGAGTCCGCGGTGATTGTGGACCTGGCATCCGATTTCGAGGAGGTCAAGGTGCGTGCGCAGGACACCGCGGGGGGCAGCATTGAACTGCGCCCGGGTCGCAATCTGGTTCCCGTGTCGGCCTATCGCGCGGGTCGACTCCAGTATTTCTTCGATCGATCGCAGGCGCCGGCGGCGACGCTGCAGCCGGCCGTGACCCATTACCACCTGAACAAGGGCGGCGTCGGGTACGAGAAGGTGCACGTCATGAAGACGATGACGGTGATCGGCCGACTGGTCGACCATGCAGGCAATCCGGTGCGAGCCGCTCACCTGTCCAGCCCCGCGGGCCGGTCGGTCACGGAGGCCGACGGATTTTTCGCGCTCGAGGTGAGTCACGCCAAGCCGGTCGTCAAGGTCGAGAAAGGGGGCAAGCCGCTCTGCACGCTTCACCTGAAGCCGCAGGACCATCAAATGGAAGGGGACTCTCTGATTGTCGGGGAGTTGGAATGTGAACAGGAGCAGACCAATGCCGATTCAGCGGAGAACCATGATGAACAGGGGTAATCAGAAGGGTAGCGCCAACCGCGGCGTGCGCGCATCGACCGCCCGAGCGCTCATCGTGCTCATGCGATGGCTGGCCGGTTCGGTGTTGGTGCTAGCCGGCGCAACCGTCGCGCGTGCCGCCGATGTGTCGATCGAGGCTGAATATCTGCCCGGTGCGCAGACCCAAGGCGAAAACGGCTTTCGCAATATCACGAGGCCGGCAGGCTTTTGTGCGGCCGATCCGGGTGGCTGTGCAGGCGTGACGACTGTCGATCTGCCGGTGGGCGATGTGAGTTACGGTGCGCTCGATAGCGGTGCGACTGGGCAGGATGGCGTCTATCTTCGGGCGCCGGCCAATCCGATTCGTGTCGAACTCAGGGACGAACGCACGAACCGGGTCACTGCGGTCACGTTCCGGGTCGTGGGCATGTTCGGGCAATACACGCTCCGGCCCGATGTGTACCAGCTGACCGGTACGCCGGCAGGAAGCGCCGAAACGGCGCATGCGGCCCTTTGGAATGGAGGTGGCTGGCTACAGCCGCCGGCAGGATGTACGGCGCTCTCCGT
>NZ_BCPP01001415.1:0-1219 GCF_016586125.1 Burkholderia sp. E168m23 | reverse complement strand
CCTGCTCGCGCGCCCGCGTGTCAGCCGACGGCCGGCTTTATACGTGCCTGTTCGCGACGCAAGGCACCGACCTGCGGCCGTGGCTCGACGACGCCGCGTCGACCGCCGACCTCGCCGCCGCCGTGCGCGCACGCTGGACGCAGCGCGACGACCGCTATTCCGAGCGCCGGGCCGCACGGCCGGCCCGCGCGCCGGGCAAGACCTATCCGACCGTGCGCATGTCGCTCGTCGGCGGCTGACGGGCCGCCCCGCGATACAGGATGCGCCGCCCACTGGAGAACCTGTCATGACGACCTTCACCGAATCCCGCGCCGGGCTGCCGGACGATCCGCCGCGTGCCGGCAGCGCCCCGCCGCACGTCGACGCGACCGACCCGCACCCCGAATCGGCGCCCGCGATCGCCGCCGGCTTCGAAGTGCGCGTGCAGCATGCGCCGATCGACGCGGGCGCGGAGCTTGCACCGATCGTTCGCAATCCGAATGTCGGTGCGGTCGTGAATTTTCTCGGGGTCGTGCGCAAGGAAGGCGACGTCGACGACGTCGTCGCGCTGGAAGTCGAGCACTACCCGACGATGACCGAACAGGCGCTATGGAGCATCGTCGAGGAGGCCACCGCGCGCTGGCGGCTCGAGGCGGTCAGGATCGTGCACCGCGTCGGACGCATTCCGCTCGGCCAGCCGGTCGTGCTGGTCGTGGTGGCCGCCGCGCATCGCGCGTCCGCGTTCGATGCGTGCGAATTCCTGATGGATTTCCTGAAGACCCACGCGCCGTTCTGGAAGAAGGAGATCCGGCACGACGGCGAATCCGGCTGGGTCGAGGCGAAGGCGCATGACGACCAGGCGATGCGGCGCTGGGGCTGATTGCGCTCGCTTCGTGTTTTCCGATTCCGCCGCTCCTGCTCGAGACATTCCAATGAAACTGACGATCAAATACTTCGCGAGCATTCGCGAACAACTGGCGCTCGATGAAGAAACCGTCGAAATCGATGCCCGCGAACTCACCGTCGACGCGCTGCGCGGCACGCTGGCCGCGCGCGACGCGCGCAGCGCGGACGCGTTGCGGATGGACCGCCCAGTGCGGGCGGCCGTGAACCTCGAAATGGTGACCGGGGAATTCGTCGTGCGGGAGGACAGCGAGGTCGCATTCTTTCCGCCGGTGACGGGGGGATGACACCACACCGCGCCCCGCCCGTTCCGATGTCGATCCGTCATGCCGTGCCC
>NZ_BCPP01001414.1:0-1220 GCF_016586125.1 Burkholderia sp. E168m23 | reverse complement strand
TTGACGGCCGCGTCGGTGATGAACAGCGGCTTGGGGTAAGTCGGCACGTCCATGACGAACACGTGGCTCAGGCGCCGCCCGGTGCGCAACCCTGTGTCGGCGCGCACCACCTCCGCCAGCAACTCGTCGGTGTGCAGGCTGCCCTTCATCAGCGCCTGCGCGTCGCCCGCGCGCACCAGCTCGACCGCGCGTGCCGCCGATGCATGACTGTGCGGCGCATCCACGAGCCGATAGCCGGACAGGTCGACACCGAGCGTCGCGGCGAGCATCGTGATGCGCGCCACCGGGCCGACCAGCACGGGCACGACGATACCGGCCCGCGCGGCGGCAGCCGCCGCGTGCAGCGAGACCTCGTCGCAGGGATGCGCGACCGCGACCGTCACCGGGCGCAATGCGCGGCAACGCGCAATCAGCGCTTCGTATTTCTGATGCGTGCGCAACTCGGTCATCGACTGCCCCTTCGCCAGGATCACGTGAACGGATTCTGGTGCGGGACCGGGCGACGTCGTTTGATTTCCGTCAATCGTTTCAGGTGAAGTCCCGATAGCATGAAGCCGCACGATGACATCCGGATGGCCGCGACGCCCACCCCTGACATGCACATACGCGAAATCCGCTCGAAGATCGCCAGTACCTCGTCCACGCGCAAGATCACCAAGGCGATGGAAATGATGGCGCGCACCAAGATGGCGAGCGCGCAGCGACGTGCGCGGGAGTTCCGTCCGTACGCGGCACGTATCGGCGCGATGGCGGAGCGCGTGCTGCGCGACCGTCCCGACCATGTGTCGGCACTGATGGCGCGGCGCGATACCGTGCGCCGCGTCGGCCTGATCGTCGTCACCACCGATCGCGGGCTGTGCGGCCCGCTCAATGCGCGGCTGCTCGTCGAATGCGTGGATGCGCTCGAACGCTGGGACCGGGCCGGCGTCGCGTGCGAACTGAGCGTGATCGGCGCGCGCGGCCTCGCGCCGCTCGTGCGCCATGGCGCGACCATCGCCGCACGTGCGAGCGGCCTGGCCGCCGAGCCGCACTTCGAGCAGTTGCTCGGGGCGCTGCTCGTGCCGCTGACCGCGTTCGTCAACGGCGAGCTCGACGAAGTGCACGTCGCATACAACCGGCTGACGAGCCCGCTCGCGTACGAGCCGCGCATCGATGCGATGCTGCCGATCATCGGGCTCGACACCGGGGCCGACGCGCCGACCGATGGCGCGCCCGCGTCC
>NZ_BCPP01001413.1:0-1221 GCF_016586125.1 Burkholderia sp. E168m23 | reverse complement strand
CACCCCGCGAGCGCCGCGCCGGCGACGTTGCCGGCATGGTTCGCCATCTGGTTGCGCCCGAACTGCCGGTCGAACCCCTGCCGCCGCACGATGCCGAGCGTCACGCCCGCGACGGCCGGCGCGAGCGCCGCGCCGCTGACCGCCGCCAGGATTTGCGACGCCGCCACCGCCGGATAGCCGTGGACGAACATCAGCGCGAGCGAGGCCAGTGCCGTCGCGGCGGCCGCGACGACGATCAGCGCCCGCTTCGCGCGCACCGCGTCGACGAGCGCGCCGGCCAGCGGCGTCGCGGCCATCGCGGCGAGCCCGGCCAGCGTCATGACCGAACCGATCGCATCGGCGCCCCAGCCGCGCGACAGCAGGATGACGCCGATGAACGGGCCGATGCCGGCCTGCACGTCGGCCAGGAAGAAGTTGAGCGCTTCGAGCGCGCGTGCCGGCCTCATGGTCGCCTCACCGTCGCACGATCATTCGGCATCCGCATCGACGAGCTCGGCGATCTCGCTCACGTCGAGCGTCGTGCCGTGCGGCGTGACGACGCCATGCCCCCACGCCTGCACATGAACACCGGGACGCAGATAATCGTGCAGCGCTTCAGCTGCATGCGGCGGCACCCGCAGCGCGACGCCGCTCGTCAGCAACGCGCCGTTCAATTCGCCTTTCGGCCCATGCAGCCCGAACGCGACTTCGCCGTTCGATTCCATCGGCTGTCGAGCGGCGTGCGTCGGCTTCGGCGGCGCAGCGTGCGCGGGCCCATCGTCGTTGATGTCGACGCCGTCGCGCCCGGTCAGTTGCACGGCCGCGACCATCGCGGCACGACGCGGCTTGACGCCCCGCACGCGGATGCGGTCGCCGACCGCGACACGGCGCACCAGTTCGCGGCCCAGGTGCGGCGGCACGTGAACCTGCAGGTCGCCGTTCAGGATCAGGCCGTCGATTTCTCCGTGCGGATTGAGCAGGAACTGCGTGACGCGGCCGCGCGTTTCGGGCAGGCAGGCGGGATCGATCCAGTGCATGGCAGGACTCCTTTCGATGGATTGAGGAACGACGTCGCGCGATCAGTGCGCGACATCGTCATAGAGATTCACGACATGGCCCGGCGCGCCGAACGCCGTCGCCTGCAGCGCTTCACCGTAGGCGTTGCGCGTGCCGTAGCCGACCGCGGCCACGCGCTCGCCGGGCGCGAGCAGCGCGCCGAATTGCTGGGCGGCCGGCACGGTC
>NZ_BCPP01001412.1:0-1225 GCF_016586125.1 Burkholderia sp. E168m23 | reverse complement strand
GGATCACGGCGCCGACGAACGTGAGGCGCTTGCCGTCGTACTTCGT
Source organism: Burkholderia sp. E168m23 (assembly GCF_016586125.1). Lineage (NCBI taxonomy): Bacteria > Pseudomonadati > Pseudomonadota > Betaproteobacteria > Burkholderiales > Burkholderiaceae > Burkholderia > Burkholderia sp. E168m23. The sequence goes on along the minus strand of NZ_BCPP01001412.1, from coordinate 1,179 downwards.
CTTCGCGGCGGCCATGTCCTGCGTATAGGCCTCGATCACGGCGCCGTAGTGCGCGTCGATCGCGGGTTCGGCGTTCGAAGCCGCACGGGCGGCCTGCTGAACGCCCGCCAACAGCGCGCAGGCCGCCAGCGCGGCCGCCGTGAACGGCGCGGAAATCTTCTTCATGGGTGGTCTCCCGTCTAGCGTGGTGGTTGAAATGATCGAAGCCCGGCGCGATGCCGATTGAATGCGCTTGCGTCGCTTTAATCGTTCGAATGGCGGTACACGGCTGCGATCACTTCATCGCCCGCACGCGCGTGCGCGGTGCGTGGCGTCGCGCCGAACGCGACGGGACAGGAAGATGACATGGTGCGGCCCCCGGCTCTCTCGTTGAATTTCACTGCGTCTGATTTTGGCCGCTACGGTAGCAGACGGCCGGCAGCCCGGCAACCGAGTACCGCGCATGGCTGGCCGCCCCATTACAATTGAAAACGATTCTCATTACATATATCATGCGCACGCTGATCCCACCGCAACACTGCCACCCGCCACACGATCCTTAGCATTCCTCTTCCTGCATCGATTCATGCCATCCCGTCGAACGCCCTGCCGCGCCCGGACCTTGCATCCGTGGCGCATGCCCCTGCCTGCCCTGCTCACCCTGTGCGTCGCGAGCGGCGCGCATGCGGCCGGCGCCGAACCCGTTGCGCCCGCGCCCGCCGCCGCGCCGGCCGCCGAACACGAACTCCCGGCGATCAGCATCAACGCCTCGGCCGCCGTCGATCCGACGATCGGCTATCAGCCGCGCACGACGAACATCGCGGGCGGCGACGCCCGGGCGCTGAAGGAGATCCCGCAATCGGTCGCGGTGGTCAGCAGCAGCGTGATGCAGGACCAGCAGGCGCGCTCGCTCGACGACGTGCTCGGCAACATCAGCGGCGTCACGCAGACCAACACGCTCGGCGGCACGCGCGACGCGTTCATCAAGCGCGGCTTCGGATCGAACAACGACGGCTCGGTGCTGGTCGACGGCGTGCGCACGCCGGTGCTGCACAGCTATCTCGCGACGATCGATCGCGTCGAAGTACTGAAGGGCCCCGCTTCGCTGCTGTACGGGATGCAGGACCCGGGCGGCGTGATCAACCTCGTCACGCGCAAGCCGGAAGACACGTTCGGCGGCTCGATCTCCGCGTCGCGCAC
>NZ_BCPP01001411.1:0-1225 GCF_016586125.1 Burkholderia sp. E168m23 | reverse complement strand
GACGCTCGCGCTGAACCTGTACACGCAGGGCGTCGATCCGGGCCTCGATTTCTCGCAGATCAACGAAGTCGCGCGCACGTCCGAGGAGTGCACGCAGTTGCCGGTCCACCCGCGTCATCCGTATGTCGGCGACCTCGTGTTCACCGCGTTCTCCGGCTCGCACCAGGACGCGATCAAGAAGGGCTTCGCGGTACAGCGCGCCGACACCGTATGGGAAGTGCCGTACCTGCCGATCGATCCGAACGATCTCGGCCGCACGTACGATTCGATCATTCGCGTGAACAGCCAGTCGGGCAAGGGCGGCATCGCGTACCTGCTCGAACAGGGCTATGGCGTCGCGCTGCCGCGCCGCATGCAGGTCGATTTCAGCGCGGCCGTGCAGCGCCTGACCGACGAGAGCGGGCACGAGGTGACGAGCGCGCAGATCTGGGCGCTGTTCCAGCAGGAATACGTCGAAAGCGACACGCCGCTGCGTTACGTCAGCCATGAGCTGACCGAGCGCGACGGCCGCGAGACGATCGTGCTGACCGCCGACGTGCACGGCGAGCGCCGCGTGCTGCGTGGGGAAGGCAACGGCCCGCTCGACGCGCTGATGCATGCATTGCACACGCCGCTGCGGATCCAGCATTACGAGGAACGCGCGCTGTCGCAGGGCGCCGATGCGAAGGCGATCGCGATCGCCGAGCTGGCCGGTACGGGCGTGCGCGGCAGCGCGTTCGGTGTCGGCGTCGATGCGAACCTGACGACGGCGTCGATTCGTGCGGTGATCAGCGGCGTGAACCGCGCGTATGCCCGTGCGGATGAAGTTGTGCAGGCAACCTTCTTTGCCGGACAGCCGGCGGTGCAGGCCGTCGCATAAGCGGGTCGAAACCCGGGCGGCAGGGCCGGCCCGGGTTTTCCTTTCAGATCACGGCGTGCGCGTGCGCGCCGTCAGGGCAGCAGCCCGAGCATCGCGGCCTTGGTGGCCGCATGCGTCTTGTTCATCGCGTCGAGCTTCACGACGGCGTTCTGCAGGTGGAACTTCACCGTCCGCTCCGCGATCCCGAAGATCATCCCGATCTCGTAGGCCGTCTTGCCGTCGGCCGTCCACGCCAGTACCTCGCGCTCGCGCAGCGTCAGCCCGGTGCCGACCGGCGCGATCGGATCGGCGAGGCGCGGCATCAGGTATGCGTGCGCCGCATGCGCGAGGCTCGCGCAGGGTGCGCGCAATCGCGAGATTTCATCC
>NZ_BCPP01001410.1:0-1226 GCF_016586125.1 Burkholderia sp. E168m23 | reverse complement strand
AAACGAATCGGGTAGTGGGCGCAAGGCCGGTTTCGATCGACGGGCATCGGCGATCGGCGCGTAAACCGGTCTGCGACTGGCCGCGGCGTCAAGCGGCACGCACTGCGATGGGACGAAATCCCGAGACTGGAATCCACCACGATCAGACGCAACTCCACCTGCCGCGATATGGAGCGGGGCAGAATAGGGCGAGCGCGGCGCATGCCGCGGCGTTGTCGGCCGCGCGCCGATTCATGAAAACCTGTCGAGTCTCCATGGCGCTTCCGATGCCTCCTATCTTGCATCCCATCCGGTCGGTGTCCCGAACGACGGCCGGCATTGCCTTCGTCGTCAGTCTGCTGTCCGGCTGCGCTGCGATGTCTTCATCTGCGCCGATCGATCCCCAGCAGCAGTTCGTTGCGGAGCAGCGAAATGCGAACGAGCGGTACTACCAGACCCTCGCGGCGTACAAGCCCATTTTTCAGAATCCCGGCAACTATAGTCGAGCAGAGGTGCTGGAAAAGTACGACGCGGTGCTCTATCAATACTCGCTCGCCGCGGTGAGTTGGGTTCGCACGATCTATCCTGCCGCCCGGCAGACGCTGCCGCCATCCCTGCAACCGTTGCCTGCGTCGTCCGGGCCGCTCAGCCTGGCGGACGTGAACCGACGCTACGAACACGCGCTCGGCATGAACGCCGGCATGTGGGAGATCAGCATGGCCGCGGATTTCGGCAAGCCGTCGAAACTGGCGGTGCCGCGATATGACGGGCCATTGCTTTTCATGCCGTTCGCACCGCCTTTGCCGCCGCTGCAGGATGTTCGCGATCCGAAGTTCGCGCGACTGGTGACCATGACGAAGAAGGTGGACGACGCGCAGAAGGCGGACCTGGCTCGACAGAACGCGGCGACCGCGAGACAGATGGCGGAGAACGCCGCGATGCACGCGGCAAACCATCCCCCGGGACCGAATCCGCTGGACTCGATCGATCCGCGGACCGGGTTACCGTATCCGGCACCGCAACAAGACACGCAGCGCTGGTGCACGATGATGGGCAATGGTGTGGGTGGTCGGGTTCCGTGTTGAAACGGTGCGATCGACGGAAAGCGATCTGATATGACCTGGACGTCGTGGTGATCGTCCAGGTCGCGTTTATCGCTGGCGCGCCCAAGGGTGCAGACGATCAACCTACAGGCTAAAACACGACATCTGTAAATAGCCAGAACACGACATTAGGATATGGCTGCT
>NZ_BCPP01001409.1:0-1229 GCF_016586125.1 Burkholderia sp. E168m23 | reverse complement strand
ACGCGCACGCTCGAGCTCGACGACATCGCGCATCTGCACAAATGGCTCACCGCGGCGTCGCACCATGGCTTCCAGCTTCGTCTCGAAGCGGCGTCGGGCCGCCCGCTCGTCTCCGCGGACGACCGCCGTACGATCGCCGGCACCAACGACAGCTATGCCGAGTACACGCGGCTGATGACGTCGTTCGAGACGTGGTCGCACGATCACGCCGGCGAACCCGCGCCGAACGTGATGCTGAGCTTTCACGGATGGGACGCCGTGCTCGAGCCGGTGCCGGGCGCCGGTCACGTCGAGCTGCTCGATGCACTGCTCGACCGCAAGGCGATCGACTGGCTGCACGTCGGGCTGTCGTACGGCACGCACGGCACCGACTTCATCGCGAACCAGGACCTGACGCGGGCGCTGGCGGAACGGATCGTCGACTATTACCAGACCGACCGTCACGGCAAGTTCGCGCGACTGCACGGCGCCGATGCGCTCACGCGCGTCTTCGAACCGGTGAGCCCCGAGGCGTTCGCGAACCAGCAGCAGGTGCTGTTCGCGGAGATCGCGCGCATCGGCAAGTCGAAAGGGCTGTCCGACGACGCGCTCGCGACGCTGCGCAGCGAACTGTACGAACGCAACACGACCGCGCTCGTCAACCAGGCGCGCAAGGCGACGATCGAGCATGCGATGACGCAGTGGGCGTCGGCCGATCATCCGCCCGCCACGCGCACCGAAAAACTCGCCCGCCGCTTCGGCGAGCGCTGGCTCGCGGAAGCCGGCGGCCGCGCGCCGGCCCGCGGCACCGTCGTGTCGACCGCCGATCCCGCCGGGCCGCTGCCCGACAGTCGCGCGTACTGGCAGTCGGTGGTCGAGCGCGAAGCGCTGAAGAACGATCCGTCGAAGCCGATCAGCGTCGGCCGGCAGATCGCGGCAAACCCGAAACAGGCCAAGATGATCGAGGAACTGCAGGCGCTCGCGCAGATCAACGCGCTGCGCGTGCATCGGCCGTCGTTCCGCAAGGCGGAGCTGTGGAAGTCGATCGGCTTCAGCTCGCTCGTCACCGGCGCCGGCGCGCTCGTGATCGCCGATACGCTCGGCGCGACGCACGTGCTGCGGCAGGACATGCTCGGCAGCGCGACGTCGTCGTTCCTGCTGGGCTCGCGCCTGGGCCGCGTGTTCCAGGTCATGCACCAGGGTGCGGTGCGCAGCCTGCAGGCCGGCGACCCGAAGGCCGCGCAGGCGGT
>NZ_BCPP01001408.1:0-1229 GCF_016586125.1 Burkholderia sp. E168m23 | reverse complement strand
TCCGCACGACGCTCACGGCGGTCGGACTCATCCTCGTGTGCCTGGCCGCCGCGGTCGGCGGGCTCGGCCTTTACGCGCTGAATCACGCGAGCCGTTCGCTCGACGAGATCGCGCACGTCGACCTGCCGGCGATCCACACGCTGGACGACACGGCCGCGTACCTGCTGCGCTCGCGCGTCGCGCTCGATCGCTTTCGTACGCTGACCGAAGCCGGCAATGCGGCCGACGCGGCGAAGGTGCTCGACCGCGCGCAGGAGCTGTATGCGAAGTCGAACCAGAACTGGCAGACGTTCCAGTCGACGCCGAAGCTCGGCGTCGAGCAGGCGCTCGTCGACGAGCTCACCGCGCGTTACGCGACGATCATGAAGGAAGGCGTCGAACCGGAATTCGCCGCGGCGCGCGCGGGCGACATGGCCGCGTACCACGCGATCGCCGACGCGAAGATCAGCCCGATGTTCGTCGCGTTCGACCAGACGGCGGCGGCCGTGATCGCCGCGCTGCAAAAGCGCGCGGAAGAACGCCAGGCCGCGACGCAGTCGCAGATCTCGATGATGATCGCGCTGATCGCGGCCGGCATCGCGCTCGCGTTCGTCGTCGTGATCGCGATCCGCTTCGTTCTGCGCGGGCTGATCGTCCAGCCGATCGAGGACGCGATCGCGCACTTCGAGCGCATCGCCGGCGGCGATCTCACGCAACCGGTGAGCGTGTTCAGCACGAACGAGATCGGCCGCCTGTTCGGCGGCATCAAGCGGATGCAGGACGCCGTCACGACGATGGTGCAGGCCGTGCATCGCGGCACCGAATCGATCGACGTCGGCGCGCGCGAGATCGCGAGCGGCAACATCGACCTGTCGCAGCGCACCGAGGAGCAGGCCGCCTCGCTGCAGGAAACCGCATCGAGCATGGAGCAGCTGACGGGCACCGTGCGGCAGAACGCGGAAAACGCGCGGCAGGCGAGCCAGCTCGCGGTGAACGCGTCGGACATCGCGACGCAGGGCGGCGACGTGGTCGGCCAGGTCGTGTCGACGATGCAGGACATCGCGGCGAGCTCGGGCAAGGTCGTCGACATCATCGGCACGATCGAGGGCATCGCGTTCCAGACCAACATCCTCGCGCTGAACGCGGCCGTCGAAGCGGCGCGGGCCGGCGAGCAGGGCCGCGGCTTCGCGGTGGTCGCGGGCGAGGTGCGTTCGCTCGCGCAGCGCAGCGCGAGCGCCGCGAAGGAAATC
>NZ_BCPP01001407.1:0-1230 GCF_016586125.1 Burkholderia sp. E168m23 | reverse complement strand
TACGATCTCGGTTCGCTGCACAAGGCGATGCGGCGCGCGGGCGCCGACACGCACATGATCACGCTGCCGGGGCACGGCACGCGCCCGGAGGATCTGGTCGGCGTGCGCGCGGAGGCGTGGCTCGACGCGGTGACCGAGCAGTACCGCGCGCTGGAACGCGAGTACGACACGCTGCACGTTGCGGGGATGTGTATGGGCGCGCTCGTCGCGCTGCTGCTGTGTCATCGTGTGCAGCATGCGCGCGGCCGGCTCGCGCTGTTGGCCGCACCGGTATTCATCGACGGCTGGTCGACGCCGTGGTACCGGTCGCTGCGGCACGTGCTGTATCGCGTGCCGGGTGTGGCGGAGCGAATGCGCGTGGAAGAAGGCGATCCGTTCGGCATCAAGAACGCGACGATCCGCGCGATCGTGAAGAAGAAGTTCGAGCGGCAGGACAGTTTCCACTATGCGTGGGTGCCGCTCGCGTGCGTGCGGCAGGTGGACCGGATGCGCGACTGGGTACGCGATGCCGCGCCCGGCACGCCGTGCCCGACGCTCGTGCTGCATGCGCGCGAGGACGAGCTGACGAGCCTGCGCTCGGCCGATTTCCTGCTGGAAAAGCTGCCCGACGCGCGCGGGATCGTGCTGGAGAACAGCTATCACATGATCTGCGCGGACAACGATCGCGACGACGTCGCGCGGCACGTGCTCGAGTTCTTCGGCTTCGATCCCGTGCATGCGGTGAGCCCGGCGATGGCGCGGCGGATGGGGCGGCTGGGATCGTGACGGTGGTGCAACCGTCACAATGGCGTCAATCCGGGGGCAAATCCATTTGAGGTTGTTGCGATCTAGTCTGGAAGGAACGGACGTGCGATCTTGCGGCTTGCGGCGAGTTCGATCAATCGTATTCGACACGGGGTGCGAAGGCCGGATATTGCCGGGCCATGTCCTGCAGGCAGTCGCGCATCAGCTTCGCGTCGCGGGGAAAGCGGCGTTCGAATTCCGACCAGCCTTTCAGCCGGAGAATGGGCGGCATATCGACCAGTGCGGTAATGGCGTCCCAGAACGCATCCCAGTTTCTTCCATACCAATCCGGGAAACTCAACTTCTTCATCAGCCGTACGTGCAACTGTTCGGTCGATTCGATATCGTCGAGTTCGATTTCTACCCGCGTGTCGCGTGCCATCATGTTCTCCGACGGACAGGTCGCGAAACATTCAATTCATTTCGCGTTCCGTACCGAGCATCATA
>NZ_BCPP01001406.1:0-1230 GCF_016586125.1 Burkholderia sp. E168m23 | reverse complement strand
CGTCCACCTGGTGCTGGCGCGCACGCCGAACGCGCCGGAAGGCGTGAAGGGCATCTCGCTGTTCATCGTGCCGAAGTTCATGGTCAACGACGACGGCTCGCTCGGTGCGCGCAACGACGTGCACTGCGTGTCGATCGAGCACAAGCTCGGGATCAAGGCGAGCCCGACGGCGGTGCTGCAATACGGCGACCACGGCGGCGCGATCGGCTATCTCGTGGGCGAGGAAAACCGCGGCCTCGAATACATGTTCATCATGATGAACGCGGCGCGCTTCGGGGTCGGGATGCAGGGGATCGGCGTGGCCGATCGCGCGTACCAGAAGGCGGCCGAATTCGCGAAGGAACGCGTGCAGAGCCGCCCGGTGGACGGCTCGGCCAAGCAGTCGGTGACGATCATCCATCACCCGGACGTGCGCCGGATGCTGGGCACGATGCGTGCGCTGACCGAAGGCGCGCGGGCGCTGGCCTATGTGGCCGCCGCGCACAGCGACATTGCCCACCGCCATCCTGACGAGGCGACGCGCGCGCGTCATCAGGCCATCTACGAATATCTGGTGCCGGTCGTGAAGGGCTGGAGCACGGAGATGGTGAACGATGTGGCGAGCCTCGGCGTGCAGGTGCACGGCGGGATGGGCTTCATCGAGGAAACCGGCGCCGCGCAGTACTACCGCGATGCACGGATTCTCGCGATCTACGAAGGCACGACCGCGATCCAGGCGAACGACCTCGTCGGCCGCAAGACGCTGCGCGACGGCGGCGCGGTTGCCAAGGCGCTGATCGCCGAGATCGGCGAGACCGTCGCGGCGCTCGGCAAGCTGGACGGCGCGGCGGCCGCATCGATGAAGGTGCAACTGGAGAAGGGCGCGCAGGCGCTGTCGTCGGCGGTGGACTACGTGCTGGCGAACGCGAAGCAGGACCCGAACGCGGTGTTCGCGGGCAGCGTGCCGTACCTGAAGCTCGCGGGCGTCGTGCTGTGCGGATGGCAAATGGCGCGCGCGCTGCTGGCCGCTCACGCGAACCGTGCGAGCGACGTTGCGTTCTTCGACGCGAAGATCGCGATCGCGCAATGCTATGCGGAGCACGTGCTGGTGCAGGCGGGCGCACTCGAAGCGTCGATCGTCGGCGCGAAGGGCAACGAGAGCGTGCTCGCGTTGACGGAAGACCAGTTCTGACCCACTGACGGTCGGGACGCAGCAGGAGACAGGATTTTGACCACACAGGACTTGCTCGC
>NZ_BCPP01001405.1:0-1233 GCF_016586125.1 Burkholderia sp. E168m23 | reverse complement strand
CATGTGCTGCGCGACTACCCGCATGTCCGCTACCAGCCGCTCGACTTCCACTATCTGTGCCAGCAAAGCCTGTCGGCACTGGACGACCCGTTGCTGGCCGACCTGACATGTGACATGCAGTACGGTTGGCGCGGCGCGCACTGGGCTGCTCTGCTGATCGCGTTGTCGGGCAACGCGCGTTATCTGCCGCACCTCGACGCGGCCAGGCGCCATCGCGGCGTCGAATGGACCGCCGGGCTGGCCAAAGCCGCATCGGCGCCCGATGCGCAATCGTCGGCTTGCCGATGCTGCCGGTCGATCGTGTAGTTGCGCCATCAACTGGCCGCGTTGCCGCGCGTCGTCGTCCGGCTGAGACCGTGGCACTCGCCGGAAGCGCTCGAAGCGAGAGCGAATGCCGTGCGCGCCGCCTATCGAAGCGGCGGCGCCAACGCGGCGCTGCCGCTCGCCCGCCGCTAGACGTTCGGCACACCACCGTCGCGCGATGGCGCGCCGAACCGTACGCCCCGCCCCGCCCCCTCCCGACCGCCTCCCAGCCATCGACACCCCCGCGATTCCGACCGATTCCGCAGAGGACCTTTCCTGTGCAACGCCTTAATCGACCGCCGCACGATCTCCAATAATGGCCGCTCGACCCATCGGCCGCGAGGCCGGACCAACAACAACAAAACGCCTATGCATTCCTGCCAAACGAACCAGCATGCCGGCGCACGCGTCGCGGGGACCGTCATTGCCGCCTGCCTGAGCAGCTTCGTGCCGGATGTCGCGCATGCCCAGAGCAGCGTGACGCTGTACGGCCTGATCGACACGTCGATCACCTACTCGACCAACCAGCGCACGCGCGGTGCCGGCTCGCCCGGCGGCGGCAGCGTCGCGATGACGAGCGGCGCACTGAACGCGTCGCGCTGGGGGCTGCGCGGCCGCGAGGATCTCGGCGGCGGAATGGCCGCGGTCTTCGCGCTCGAAAACGGCTTCTCGGGCACCACCGGCAAGCTGTCGCAGAAAGGCGTCGACCTGTTCGGCCGCCAGGCGTGGGTCGGCGTGAGTTCGCAGACGGCCGGCACGCTGTCCTTCGGACGCCAGTACGACCTGATCCTCGATTACGTGACGCCGCTCGGCGCGTCCGGCCCCGGCTGGGGCGGCAATCTCGCGGTCCACCCGTACGACAACGACGATTCGAACCGCAACCTGCGCATCAACAATGCCGTGAAGTACGCGAGCCCGACGGTTCGCGGG
>NZ_BCPP01001404.1:0-1239 GCF_016586125.1 Burkholderia sp. E168m23 | reverse complement strand
CGCGTCATGCTCGTCACGCCGGTGCGCGGGATGGCCGCACGCCGGCAAACCGGGTGAACCGGCCACGAGGCCGGGATTAGCTGCCCTGCGGGCGCTGCTGCTGCAGCAGTTCGCGGGCGGTGTTCAATACGCCGTCGGCAATCTTGTTCGCGTCGATCGTCAGCGTGCCGTTGTTCAGCGCGTCCTTGATCGACTGGACCAGGCCCGTGTCGATATCGGCGTCGCCCGACGCGGAGACCGAACGCAACTGGCCGGACAGACCCGACAGGTTTACGGTCGTGTCGCCGCCGCTCGATCCTGCATCGGCTGCCTGCGCGGACGACTGGGCCGTGCCGGACGGCGCACGGGCCGCGCCGTTGCCGGTCGGCGCGAGGGGGCTCGGTTTCGGAGTGGAATCGATCTTCACGATGGGTTTCCTGTACGGTTTGACCCAGATAACGGCCGGGTCGGCCCGAACTTTAGCATCGCGAGCCCGAAATGCTCCGAATAAACAATTCTTTACATTCTTGCGGCAGATCCGTCCCTACAGCGGAATTTCCACGGTGCCGGCGTCCTTGACGATCGCCGTGACGATCTGCCCGGCCGCCATCCGCACCCGTACCGACTGGCCCGGCGCCGCATTCGCGAGCACGCTGCCTTCGGCCGAAATCGTGAAGCCGGGGCCGGCCGCGACGACCCGTACCGTCTGGCCGGCCGACACCGACGCCGCGCTCTTCAGCATGTCCTGCCGCAGCGGCAGCCCGGCCGAGATGCGCGCGAGCGCGGTTGCGCCGATCGCCTGCGCCGGATCGGTGATCACCGCGAGCGGCATGACCGTCAGGTCGCCGTCGCGTGCGACCAGGTCGGCCGCGGAGAGCGGCTCGCCGGGCGCGATCTGGCGCGCGGCGACGTAATAGGTGGCCTGCACGGCGACCTTCGCCTGCAGGTAGACGGTCCACGGCCGCTCGCCGGCGCAGCGCACGCCGACCGTCGTGCGGCCCCACAGGCGCGCGCCGGTCGGCAGGAACGGTTCGAGCGTCGTGCACGCGGCGAGCCCGCGCGGAAAGGCGGTCGTGACCGTCGCGGTGGTCTTGCCGGGCAGGCCGGCGATCTGCTGCTGCAGGAACGCGAGCGCCGCGCGCCGGATCGTTTCGGGGTCTTGCTGGCCGGGCGGCGTCGCGGGCTGGGCCGTGGGTTGGGCCGCGACGGTAGCCGGAGGCCGGCCGGGCCGAAGCGGCCGCCGTGCGCGGCGCCGTTGCG
>NZ_BCPP01001403.1:0-1236 GCF_016586125.1 Burkholderia sp. E168m23 | reverse complement strand
AGGAGGTTTCAATATTTTGATTTGCAATCCTATTAAAAGTAACGAAGATCGACCGTACGGATATCGCCTGAACAGGACCCCGCCTGCATGAAAGCGGTCAATCGGCTTCCATCCATGCATCGGACAATGAAGCGCATCCGGCATTGCTCATTCCGGAGTGCACCGATTCGGTGTGCCAGCACTAAATTGGTGATTATTTTGGATGAGCACTGAATTAGTGCGATAACCATACAAACCAATTACGAAATTAATGGGAAATGGTTGGCGAAGTTTACTAACTCGTTATTCGAGTAAGGCCTCCAAACTTTGTATTCAAGTATCAAATAAAGTTTGACGCCCGGATTTTTTCCTTGCTATCTTCTGCACCCAAGACGAACGGCCAGGCTGACATCAGCGTGTAACGAAGATCCAATCGTCATACGAGAAATGTGCCTGTGTCGACGCAGCTGACAATTGCCTGACCACGCTGGTGCGGGATAGACGCCGGATAGGGCGGCTATCCCGTTGCGGTTGAAACGATTCCTTGAAATTGAATAAACGGGATCCGAAATCGATACTTTCAATTCGGATTGCCAATTGAATTAAAAATGAAATTTCGAGTTGAGGCGGCGCCGGAACCGACCCGGTTCCGGCGCCGGCCATCATCGCGAAACTGGGCGATTCGCTTGGGGGAAGGATAGTGGGCATGAAAGTCGAAGAGCATCTGGTTGCTTCGAACAGCGGACTGGCCACGCTGGGCCGTCCGCGGGAATTCGGCAAGAAGCAGCAGAATCCGGTGCGCCGTTTCGGCGGCATCGCAGTCGTCCTCCTGTTGCATGCAGTGCTGATCTACGCATTGCTCAATGGCCTCGCGACCAAGGTCGTGCAGGTGATCCAGCATCCGATCGAAACCCGCATCATCGAGCCGGTGAAGCCGCCGCCGCCCCCGCCGATGCCGGTCGTCAAGCTTCCGCCGCCGAAGTTCGCGCCGCCGCCGCCGCCGTTCGTGCCGCCGCCTGAAGTGCCGGTGCAGGCACCCCCGCAGCAGGCGACCATCACGCACCAGTCGGCACCGGTGCCGTCCGCGCCGGCCGTGCAGGCGCCGGTCGTCGCACCGCCCGCGCCGGCCAAGCCGGTCAGTCACGAAGTGGGTGTCGTCTGCCCGAATTCGGACTCGATGCGCGCGTCGATGCAGTACCCGAAGGAGCGCAGGAAAACACATCACGGGTGACGTGACGATCGAGTTCGTCGTGGATG
>NZ_BCPP01001402.1:0-1241 GCF_016586125.1 Burkholderia sp. E168m23 | reverse complement strand
GTGCGCTTCCTTGTCGCCGTCGAGGTGGACCGACCAGACGAAATACGGGCTCGGCTGGTAGTCGTCCATCTTCTTTTCCATCAGCAGCGCGTTCGTGCACAGGTACACGAACTTCTTGCGCTTCATGATGCCCTTGACGATTTCCGGCATATCCTTGTGGAGCAGCGGCTCGCCGCCGGCGATCGACACGACGGGCGCGCCGCACTCGTCGACGGCCTGCAGGCATTCCTCGACGGACAGGCGCTGGTTCAGGATCGGGTCCGGATAATCGATCTTGCCGCAGCCGTTGCACGCGAGGTTGCAGCGGAACAGCGGCTCGAGCATCAGCGCGAGCGGATAGCGTTTGTTGCCGGACAGGTGCTGGCGCACGATGTAGGCGCCGACACGGACTTGCTGGAGCAGCGGAATAGACAAGGGATGTCCTCCTTAAACTTCGCGGGCGACAGCTTGCGTGAGCTTCGCCGGCAACTTGAATTCGACTTTTTCTTCACGGCCCGCCATCGTCGCGACATCGACGGGCCCCAGCGCGCGCAGCGCGCCGATTACATCCTCGACCATTTCTTCGGGCGCCGACGCGCCGGCGGTCAGGCCGACCGTCTGCACGCCCGCGAACCATTCGGCCTTCACTTCCGAGCCGTCGGCGACGAGATAGCTCGGCACACCGCTTTCGGTGCCGATCTCGCGCAGGCGGTTCGAGTTCGAGCTGTTCGTCGCACCGACGACGAGCAGCACGTCAACCTGTTCGCTCAGCTCGCGCACGGCGGCCTGGCGATTCTGCGTGGCATAGCAGATGTCGCGCGTATCCGGGCCGACGATGTCGGTGAACCGGCGCTGCAGCGCTTCGATGATGCCGCGCGTGTCGTCGACCGACAGCGTGGTCTGCGTGATGTACGCGACCGGCGTATCGACGGGCAACGTCAGCGTATCGACTTCTGCTTCGCTCTGCACGAGGATCACCTCGGCCGGAATCTGGCCGATCGTGCCCTCGACTTCCGGGTGGCCCGCGTGGCCGATCAGGATCAGCCGGCGGCCCGCCGCGACGTACTGGCGCCCCTGCACGTGCACTTTCGTGACGAGCGGGCAGGTCGCGTCGAGCACGTCGAGCCCGCGCGTCTGCGCGTCGCGCTCGACCGTCTGGGCGACACCGTGCGCGCTGAAGATCGCGACAGCGCCGTGCGGCACCTCGTCGAGTTCCTCAACGAATCGTGCCCCTTTATTACGCAGATTTTCGACGACATGCC
>NZ_BCPP01001401.1:0-1242 GCF_016586125.1 Burkholderia sp. E168m23 | reverse complement strand
GCCCGTCGAATAGTATTTGCGGCCCGTCACGCGGTAGTGGTCGCCGTCGCGGCGCAGCACGGTCGTGTTCTCGCCCGGGCGCGACGTGCCGCGCTCGGTCGACGCGCCGCCGAAGATCGCGCCGGCGAGCACGCGCTCGAGCTGCACGTCGTTGAACGCGGTGCGCGGCGACAGCCGCAGCGTCTCGGTCTGGTCGTAGTGGATGCGCAGCGCGTGCGCGAGATTCGAATCGGCGGCCGCCAGCGTCGCGATCGTGTCGAACAGGTCGACCAGCGTGCCGCCGAGGCCGCCGCGCTCGACCGGAATCCGCAGCGCGCCCAGCGCCGAGCGCCGGAAGAGCGCGAAGCCTTCGAACGGCAGTTCGCGACGCGCCTCGCGTGGTGCGGCATCCTCGCCGATCAAAGTCGCGAGGTCGGGCAGCGCGGCAAGCGCGTCGCGCAATGCGTCGCGCGGATCGACGGCATCACGGGCAGTCATTCGGCAGGTCCTTGTTGGGGGAGATCGGGGGGCGAAGCAACGCGCGACACGGCGTCCGTTACACGCATCCGCCGAGTATAAGGACGCCCCCGCCGCGCGTGAAAAACCGATTTCAGCTTACGTTATACAAGCGCCGGGATTGATCGCGGACCGCCCCGTCAGTGCTGAATGCCCCAGCGACGCACGGTCGCGCGTTCGAGCGTATCGAACACCAGATTCTCGACCAGCAGCCCGATCACGATGACCGCCGCGAGGCCCGCGAACACGCGGTCGGTATACAGCTCGTTGCGGTTCTGGAAGATGTACCAGCCGAGGCCGCCCTGCCCCGCGCTCGCGCCGAACACGAGCTCGGCCGCGATCAGCGTGCGCCACGCGAAGGCCCAGCCCACGCGCAGGCCCGACAGGATCGACGGCAGCGCGGCCGGCACGAGGATCAGCGCGATCTGGCGCAGGCCCGTGAGCCCGTAGTTGCGCCCGGCCATTTTCAGCGTGGCGGGCACGCCGACGAAGCCGGTATAGATGCTGAGCGCGAGCGGCCACAGCACCGCATGCACGAGCACGAACAGCAGGCTGCCGGTGCCGAGCCCGAACCACAACAGCGCGATCGGCAGCAATGCGATCGACGGCAGCGGATTGAACATCGACGTGAGCATCGTCAGCAGGTCGCGGCCGATGCGCGTGGATACCGCCAGCGACGTCAGCGCGAACGCCAGCAGCACGCCCAGCGCATAGCCGCGCAGCAGCACCGACATCGAGATGCCGGTC
>NZ_BCPP01001400.1:0-1243 GCF_016586125.1 Burkholderia sp. E168m23 | reverse complement strand
CGGGATCATCGTGCTGTTCTTCGGCGTCGCGTTCCTGCTCAAGTACGCGGCCGACAACGACATGCTGCCGATCGAATTCCGCCTCGCGGGCACGGCGCTCGCCGCGGCCGCGCTGCTCGCGATCGGCTGGCGCGTGCGGGCGCGCCGCGCCGCATACGGCCTCGTGCTGCAAGGCGGCGGCGTCGGCATCCTGTACCTGACGATCTTCGCCGCGACCAAGCTGTATGCGCTGCTGCCCGTCGGCGCCGCGTTCCCGCTGATGGTCGCGGTCTGCGCGCTGAGCGCGTTCCTCGCGGTGCGGCAGAACGCGCTGCCGCTCGCGTTCATGGGCAGCGCGGGCGGCTTCCTCGCACCGATCCTGCTGTCGACCGGACAGGGCAACCACGTCGCGCTGTTCAGCTACTACGCACTGCTGAACGCGGGCATCTTCGCGATCGCGTGGTTCAAGGCGTGGCGCCCGCTGAACCTGCTCGGCTTCGTGTTCACGTTCACGATCGGCTCCGCGTGGGGCGTGACGGCCTATCGCCCCGCGCTGTTCGCGAGCACCGAGCCGTTCCTCATCCTGTTCTTCCTGATGTATGTCGGCATCGCGCTGCTGTATGCGGTGAAGCGCGAACTCGCGCTGCGACACTACGTGGACGGCACGCTCGTGTTCGGCACGCCGATCGTCGCGACCGCGCTGCAGGCGTCGCTCGTGAAAGGCATGCCGTTCGGGCTCGCGTGGAGCGCGGTCGCGCTGTCGGCGTTCTACGTCGCGGTCGCCGCATGGCTCGCGCGGCGCCGCGATCGCCTCGGGCTGCTGTTCGAATCGATGCTCGCGCTCGCGGTGATCTTCGCGACGCTCGCGGTGCCGCTCGCGTTCTCGGGGCCGACGACCAGCGCCGCGTGGGCCATCGAAGGCGCGGCCGTCGTGTGGCTC
The DNA here is from genome assembly GCF_016586125.1 of Burkholderia sp. E168m23. NCBI lineage: Bacteria > Pseudomonadati > Pseudomonadota > Betaproteobacteria > Burkholderiales > Burkholderiaceae > Burkholderia > Burkholderia sp. E168m23. The sequence continues at coordinate 324 of NZ_BCPP01001400.1, read as the reverse complement.
GGCGTGCGCCAGAAGCGCCTGCTCGCGTTCGGCTTCGGGCTGCTGATGCAGGTCGCCGCGGCCGGTGCGTTCTTCACGAGCCTGCTGAGCCCGGCCGACGCGACCGCGCTGCCCGTGCTCAACAGCCCGTATATCGCGATGCTGCTGATCGCGCTCGCCGGCCTGTTCACCGGCTGGTGGCTGCACGGGCGCGGCGAAGCGCGCGCATGGCACGCGTGGATGCCCGAGATCGGCGTCGCGGCCGCCGCGTGGGGGCTGCTGTGGTGGGTCAGCGGCGGGCTGCACGAGATCCTCGTCCACGCGAGCCGTCACGTCGACCTGCAT
>NZ_BCPP01001399.1:0-1245 GCF_016586125.1 Burkholderia sp. E168m23 | reverse complement strand
CGTGCTGGCCGACCCGAAGTACGGCTACAACGTGAAGCCGCAGAACGTGATCGGCGTGACGACGCTGCTGCGCAACCCGGCGACCGGCGCGCTGACCACGTCGCGGCTGCAGATCAAGGCCGGCAAGTACGACGAGGCCGCGAACCGCGACCTCGTGATCACGCCGTTCCTGATGAACCCGATGACGTGGTACGAAGGCAAGCTCGGTTCGATCGTCGGCTGGATCGACCAGTGGAAGAAGCCGGTGCTCGTCGCGGGCGACACGCCGACGTCCGACGGCTACATGCTGCTGAACGCGACCGATGTCGCGCGCGGCGGCGTGCGCGTGTGGGTCAACAAGAAGGACAAGCAGATGGCGCAGATCCGCGCGTGGTCGGACGAATCGGCCGCGAAGCAGAAGGCGCTCGGCCTGCCGGTGACGGCGGACAAGAACTGGATCGTCGTGAAGCCCGACGCGATCCAGTAAGGAAGCGAGGGCGGGCGCGACACGTGCGCCCGGCCCGATCAGCCTTCGCGCTCGTCGAGCAGCTTCAGCAGCCCGCGCAGCGCATGCGCGGCTGCCTGCGTGCGGATCTGTTCGCGGTCGCCCTTGAACACCCGCGTCTCGACATCGGTATGCAGCCGGTTGCTCCACGCGAACGACACGGTGCCCACCGGCTTCTTCTCGCTGCCGCCGCCCGGGCCCGCGATGCCGGTGACGGACAGCGCGACCTGCGCGCGGCTGTTGCGCAGCGCGCCTTCGGCCATCGCGCGCGCGACGGGCTCGCTGACGGCGCCGTGCTTGTCGATCAGGTCGGCCGGCACGCCGATCATCTCGATCTTGGCCTGGTTCGAGTACGTGACGAAGCCGCGCTCGAACCACTGGCTGCTGCCGGAAATGTCGGTGATCGCGGTGGCGATCATCCCGCCGGTGCAGGATTCGGCGGTGGCGAGCGTGAGATGCTCGTCACGCAGCTTGTTGCCTGCGCGGATCGCAAGCTGGTGGACGACGGAATCGGTTGGCATGCGCGTCGGGAAACGGGAGTCGGGAAATCGGTCAGCCGACGACGGAGCGCCACAGCGCGATCACGAGCAGCGTCATGAACGCGGCGACCAGATCGTCGACCATGATGCCGAGCCCGCCTTTCAGGCGGCGGTCGAAGTAGCGGATTGGCGGCGGCTTGAGCATGTCGAAGAAGCGGAACGCGACGAACGCCCACAACTGGCCGACGAAGGTCGCGGGCGTGACGAACAGCATCACGAGCC
>NZ_BCPP01001398.1:0-1249 GCF_016586125.1 Burkholderia sp. E168m23 | reverse complement strand
GCTAGCCGGTCGCCACCAAAAAATACGCGTCCGCCAACTTCGGCCAGACGCGTTTAAAGGCACTCTGTCTGAAAAAAATGCGCGGGCCGCCTCAGGGGCAGCGTCGCGCATGATGCATGTCATTGTTGCTTCGTCTGATTTAATCCTGTCAGCTCGTTGCGGATAACGAAGCATACGCCGCATAACGCGCAAACGATATCGTGTCGATCCGCCGATTGATGTGCTGTCGCAGCATGCGTTTCGATGGCGCGTTCGATATCGGGGCGGGAAGCCGATAACGACAGGCATCCGCAGCCCCGTTGGTCACGATGCAGTGCACCATCGAATGATGGCGGCGCCGTGCGCAAAAACGCCGTGTGGCGCGATGCCCGTCGGTATCGCGCCACACGGCGAAGCGGTTGCGCCGAAGCCGTCAAGCGCGGGCGCGTGCGTGCGTCAAACGTCGAAGAACACGGTTTCTTCCGGCCCCTGCATGCGGATGTCGAAGCGGTAGACGACCGGCCGGCCCGGCTGCGCGTCGCGTTTCGCGACGAGCGTCGCGCGGCGCTCGGCCGGCACCGCGTTCAGCACGGGGTCGACCGCGTTCGCGGCGGCTTCGTCGTCGAAGTACACGCGTGTGAACGCATGGGTGAGGATGCCGCGCATCATCACGGTCACGTTGATGTGCGGCGCCTCGTCGGCGGCGACGCGGCCCGGCTTCACCGTCTCGACGACGAAGCGCTGCTGCGGGTCGGTGCCCGTGCCGACTCGCGCGAAGCCCGTGAAGCCGGATTTCGCGATGTCGTCGCGCGACGCGGGGTAGCGGCCCGCGCCATCCACCTGCGTGAATTCGAGCACCGCGTCGCCGACCACGTTGCCGTCGCCGTCGAACACCTGCCCGACCAGCAGCACATGCTCGCCCTCGGCGTGCGGCGCGGCGATCGTCGGCGTGAACAGGCTTTTCAGGTCGTAGTCGTATTGCTGCGGGCACAGGCCGTACGCGAAGTACGGGCCGACCGTCTGCGAAGGGGTTTGCTTTAGCGTCGTCATGGTTCAGCGCTCCATCGGGGTGGCGTCGCGGCCGCGCAGCACGATGTCGAATTCGTAGCCGAGCGCATAGCCTTCTTCGGTGATGTCCATCGAGAAGCGCGAGATCAGGCGCTCGCGCGCGGCTTCCGGCGTGCCCTGGAAGATCGGGTCGTACGCGAGCAGCGGATCGCCGGGGAAGTACATCTGCGTGACGAGACGCGAGCCGAAGTAATCGCCGAAC
>NZ_BCPP01001397.1:0-1248 GCF_016586125.1 Burkholderia sp. E168m23 | reverse complement strand
TGATGCGAACGACGACGAAGCGGACAGTCGCCGCGGCCAACGCGCCGGGCGGCGAACCAGAGGATGTGCGATGAACCGACGTGATTTTCTGACGCTGACGGGCGCCGCGGCGGCGGCCGGTGTGTCGATGTGGCAAGCGCCCGCGATGGCGGCCGCCGCGACGCAGGCGGGGCGCAAGGCCGCGGCCGGGTATGCGAACGTGCTGATCCTCGTCGAGCTGAAGGGCGGCAACGACGGCCTCAACACGGTGGTGCCGTATGCCGACCCGCTGTACTACCAGTTCCGGCGCAGCATCGGCATCAAGCGCGAGCAGGTGCTGCAGCTCGACGCGCAGACGGGGCTGCACCCGTCGCTCGCGCCGCTGATGCCGCTGTGGCGCGACGGACAGGTCGCGATCGTGCAGGGTGTCGGCTATCCGCAGCCGAACCTGTCGCATTTCCGTTCGATCGAGATCTGGGACACCGCATCGCGCTCGGATCAGTACCTGCACGAAGGCTGGCTCACGCGCACGTTCGCGCAGGCGCCCGTGCCGCCCGGTTTCGCCGCGGACGGCGTCGTGCTCGGCAGCGCCGAGATGGGACCGCTGTCGAACGGCGCGCGCGCGATCGCACTCGTCAATCCCGCGCAGTTCATCCGCGCGGCCCGGCTCGCCGAGCCGTCGTCGCTGCGCGAGCAGAACCCGGCGCTCGCGCACATCATCGACGTCGAGAACGACATCGTGAAGGCGGCCGACCGGCTGCGCCCGCGCGGCGGGATGCGGGAATTCAGGACGGCCTTTCCGGCTGGCGCGTTCGGCACGTCGGTCAAGACCGCGATGCAGGTGCTGGCCGCGTGCGAAGCGTCCGGGCCCGGCGCGCAGGATGGGGTCGCGGTGCTGCGCCTGACGCTCAACGGTTTCGACACACACCAGAACCAGCCGGGGCAGCAGGCCGCGCTGCTCAAGCAGTTCGCGGAAGGGATGAGCGCGATGCGCGCGGCGTTGATCGAACTCGGGCGCTGGAACGAGACGCTCGTGATGACGTATGCGGAATTCGGGCGGCGCGTGCGCGAGAACCAGAGCAACGGCACCGATCACGGCACGGCCGCGCCGCATTTCGTGATGGGCGGCCGCGTGTCGGGCGGACTGTACGGCGCGCCGCCGGCGCTCGGGCGGCTCGACGGCAACGGCAACCTGCCGGTCGCGGTCGATTTTCGCCAGCTTTACGCGACCGTGCTTGGGTCCTGGTGGGGGCTCGATGCGACGCGCGT
>NZ_BCPP01001396.1:0-1251 GCF_016586125.1 Burkholderia sp. E168m23 | reverse complement strand
CGCGACGCGCGCGCGCAGGTCGTCTTCCGATTTCCACTGCCCGACCACCTCGCGCAACTCCGCGCGATTCGGCGTGATCAGCGATGCGCCGCGATAGCGTGCCCAGTCGTCGCCCTTCGGGTCGACCAGCACCGCCTTGCCGGCCGCGCGCGCCTTCTCGATCATCGTCGTGACGTGCGTCAGGCCGCCTTTCGCGTAATCCGACATCAGCACGACGTCGTGCTGCGGCAGCAGCGCATCGAAGCGCGCGAGCCCCGCGAGCAGCACCTCGTGCGTCGGCGTCGCCTCGAAGTCCACGCGCAGCAGTTGCTGCTGGCGCGCGAGCACGCGCAGCTTGATCGTGGTCGGGAGTGCCGGGTCGCGCTCGAGATGGGGCGTCACGCCGCTGCTGCCGAGCAGCTCGACGATCCGCTCGCCCGGTTCGTCGCAACCGACGACGCACAGCAGGCCGGCCTGGCCGCCGAGCGTCACGGCATTGCGCGCGACGTTGGCCGCGCCGCCGAGCCGCTCCTCCTGACGCTGCACGTGCACGACCGGCACCGGCGCTTCAGGCGAAATGCGATCGACATTGCCGAACCAGTAACGGTCGAGCATCACGTCGCCGACGACGAGCACACGCGAGCGCGCGAGTTGCTCGCGCGGCACCGGAACGACTTCGCGAAGAGTATTCATCGTACGTTCAGCCACGGGAGGACGACTGGGGATCGACATACGGCCGGCCAATCGCGTAATAGTCGATGCCCAGCTCGGCCATCGCATCCGGCTCGTACAGGTTGCGCCCGTCGAAGATCACCGGCGCCTTCAGCTCGGCCTTCAGGCGCGTGAAATCGGGGCTGCGGAATTCCTTCCATTCGGTGACGATCACGAGGGCGTCCGCGCCCGTGACCGCGGCGTCCTGCGTGTCGACGAGATGCAGCCGCGCCAGCGCCTTCGCATCGTCGCCGAAATCCAGCGCGAACACGCGCCGCGCTTCGTCGATGGCGACCGGATCGTAGGCGCGCACGGTCGCACCGCGTTCGAGCAGCGCGGCGATCAGGCGGCGGCTCGGCGCCTCGCGCATGTCGTCGGTGTTCGGCTTGAACGCGAGGCCCCAGACCGCGAACTCGCGGCCCGTCAGGTCGGCGCCGAAGCGCTGCTCGATCTTGCCGATCAGCACGTCCTTCTGCGCATGGTTGGCGGCCTCGACAGCCTCCAGGATACGCAGCGGCTGGCCGTTCTCGCCGGCGGTGCGGATCAGCGCCTGCACGTCCT
>NZ_BCPP01001395.1:0-1253 GCF_016586125.1 Burkholderia sp. E168m23 | reverse complement strand
CCATCGGCGACGCGATGATGCCGGGCGCCACCGCGTTCACGGTGATGCCGCGCGACGCGAGCTCCAGCGACAGCGACTTCGTCGCGCCGATCAGCCCCGCCTTCGCGGCCGCGTAATTGGCCTGCCCGCGATTGCCGGTCACGCCGGCCACCGACGCGATGTTGACGATCCGCCCGCGCCGCGTGCGGATCATCGGCAGCAGCAGCGGCTGCGTGACGTTGAAAAAGCCGTTGAGCGTCACGTCGATCACGCTGTGCCATTGCTGGCGCGACATGCCGGCCATCGGCGCGTCGTCGTGAATGCCCGCGTTGTTGACGAGGATCTGCACCGGCGTCTCGTCGATGAACGGCTTCAGCGCGGCGAGCGTCGCATCGGCGTCGGTCACGTCGAACGCGATCGCGTGCGCGGCGCCGCCGGCCGCGACGATCCGTTGCGCGACGGCCTGCGCCTGCTCGAGATGGCGGTTCGCATGCACCCACACTTCATGGCCGGCCTGCGCGAGCGCCGTGCAAATCGCCTGCCCGAGTGCGCCGCTGCCGCCCGTCACGAGCGCCCGCATCGCCTTGCTCCGTTCATCGCGTGTTCCCCTCGATCGCTGCCGCCGCGCATCGTCCGCCGAGCGCCGCCGTCACTTCGTGCGATGCGCGGCGACGTAGGCAGCCAGCGCACCGAGCGTCGCAAAGATTGTCTGGTTGTCCGGATTGTCCGAGCGCAGTTCGAAGCCGTATTTCTTCGAAATCAGCAGCGCGATTTCCAGGATGTCGATGGAGTCGAGCCCGAACCCTTCGCCATACAGCGGGGTGTCGGCCGTCACTGTGTCGAGCGGGACGTCTTCGAGATTCAGTTCGCCGATGATCAGCGTGGCGAGCTCTTGTTCCAGTGCGTTCATCATGCGTGCGTGCAGGCGGCCCATGGCAGCGGGAGGCGCCCGGAAACGGCAACCGTCGTGCACGCCCGGCGCGTGCAAATCTCCGTCCCTCCGGCCTCTGCCGGCTTCCCCGCCTGCGTCGTTGGGGGATTGTTTGTAAAAGTTACGCGGATTCTAGACGAAGGGTATCGGGGCGTATACCGCGAATGGTTACAAGACTGGCGAGCCGCCGCGACAGCCCGTTTCGGACGCGAAGGCACGAGACGCTTGAGCCGCTTCGGATGGAAATGGACCGACCCCGCGAAACCGTTCGGCCGGCGCCATACAATCGGTTACAAAACCCGGTCGCGACGTCCCCGAACCGCACTGCCGCCGCCCTAAAATG
>NZ_BCPP01001394.1:0-1254 GCF_016586125.1 Burkholderia sp. E168m23 | reverse complement strand
AAACGGCTCTTGCGGATTTCGAGTTCGCGGAGGTAGGAGGTGGCGAGCGAATAACTCATGCGTCGCGACGCGGAAAGCGTAGGGAAATCAAGGTGATGATGGCCGGTCGATGCTCGTGGTGTGGGCCCGCGGACCGATGGATGTCGTCTGCATGAGCGCGGGGCGAAGACGGAATTTTACCGTGGCGCACGTCGAGGGTATCCAGTTTGGCCGGCGACCGCGGTCCGGATGGCGAGCATGGCTTGAATCGGGCACGGTACCTGCGCGCGACATGCGCTGCTTTCGTTTCCTGCGCGTGGCTCAAGTCGATTCATCGATGCCGCGCACGGCATCAACGCACGCCGACCGACGACCGCAGCGCCGCGCCCAGCGTGCGCAGCGCCTGCCGGGCGTGCGCATCGGTCAGGTTCGAGTAGAGCACCACGTCGCGCGCCGGCAACGGCGGCAGCCCGTAGCGCGTCCCCACGTCGACGGTGCCGGAGGGCGCCACGCGATGCCCGAGCGCCGCGACGGCCAGCCCCGCGGATACCGCCGCGCCGATCGTCGCCACGCCGCCGCCGACGAAGACTTCCGTCCACGCGACACCGGCTTCGTCCAGCGCGTCGACCGCCATGCGGCGCACGCTGCACGGTTCGGCCTGCGTGGCGAGCCGCAGCGGTTGCGGCGGATGGTATTCGAAATCGGCCGCCGCCATCCAGCCGAACGACTCCGACAGAATGGTTTCGCCGTCGAGCCGTCGGCTGTCGTGCTGCAGCGCGACGGCCGCATCGAGCCGGCCGCGATCGAACGCATCGAGCACGTCGCGCGACGCGGCGACGCGGATCTCCAGCACCAGCGCCGGCTCCGCTTCGCTCATCCGCCGCAGCAGCATCGGCAGATCGGCGCCGACGACATGGTGGCTGACGCCGATCACGAGCCGTCGCTGGCTCGTGCCGAAGGCGCCGAGCGCACCATGGTGAGCGGCCACCAGTTCGCGCGCCGGCTCCAGGAACGCGGTGCCGTCGGCCGACAGGCGAACCTGCCGCGGCGTGCGTTCCAGCAGGCGGCGGCCGAGCCCGTCTTCCAGCCGCTTGATCTTCAGGCTCACCGCGGACTGTGTCGTGTCCAGCGCTTCCGCGGCCCGCGTGAAGCTCTTGAGATCGGCGGTCAGCACGAAGGCCTGCACGGCTTCGATGTCGAGCGTTTTCATCGCACCCTCATTCATTTCAGAATCGAATCATTGAAATATTCTGCCATCGTCTTTTCAAATGATTC
>NZ_BCPP01001393.1:0-1254 GCF_016586125.1 Burkholderia sp. E168m23 | reverse complement strand
TTCGTATAGCATACATTATACGAAGTTATACGACGAGCGCTTCCATCGACGGTTGCGTGATCAGCGCGATGCGCTTGACCGGCGTATCGAGCAGCGCGAGCTTGTCGGGAAGCGTGGCGAGGCTGCCTGCACCGTGGACGACGTGCCTGACTGTCTGGAAATGGTAAGTCGTCATGCTGAGACCTGTTTCAGTGGCCGCGCGCGGCGTCGCGGTAGACGGAGAGCGCTTGCGCGAGGCGCTCGCGGGCCTGGGCATCGAGCGGCTGCGCGGGCGAGCGCGCGGGGCCGGCCGGCATCCCGAGCATCTGCGCGGCGGTTTTCAGCACGACGGGCATCGTGCCGAGTGCGAATGCGTCGCGCAGCGCGCGCAGCGACTCCTGCGCGGTGCGTGCGCCGGCGATATCGCCGGCGTGGAACTTGTTCCAGATCGACATCACGACATGCGGGACGGCGTTGGTCGTCGCGGCGACCGCGCCGTCGCCACCGGCGATCAGCGTCCAGAGGATCATCGAGTCGGTGCCGGTGAAGACAGCAAAATCGTCGCGCCGCAGGTCGATCAGTTGCAGCAACCGGTCGAAGTCGCCGCCGCTATCCTTGATGCCGCGGATGTTGGGAATCTCCGCGAGGCGGCGCACCGTATCGACGGTCAGCGTGACGCCCGCTTTCGCGGGAATCGTGTAAAGCATGACCGGCAGCGGCGTCGCGTCGGCGATCTGCTTGTAGTGCGCGTAGAGTTCCGGCTGCGTGGCGCCGTTGAAATACGGCGTGATCACGGACACGGCATCGACGCCGGCATCGGCCATCTTCCGGTTCAGGTCGATCACATCGCGCGTCGCATACGCACCGGTTCCCGCGATGACCGGCACGCGCGAACGTGCCTGACTGACCGCGATCCGCGCGATGCGCAGCTTCTCTTCTTCATTCAGCGCGATGAATTCACCGTTGGTGCCGAGCACGAACAGCCCGTGCACGCCGGCCTCGACGAGCCGCTCGACCAGCGCGCGCAGGCCGTCTTCATCGACGTTCTCGTTCGCCGTCATCGGCGTGATCAGCGCGGGAACGATTCCCTTGAACGCAATTGACATGCAGGCTCCGTCGCGGAAGGGACGGCGAACGGGATCGCCGTCTGTAGGGTTGTCTTGTGTCGATAGCGGCGCGGAGGGCGCGTTTGCGGTCGCGACCACGCCGCCACGTACGCCAGCCAGGGCAGCTCGTATGAGGAAACGCGGTGTCCGGGGTGTTCTCCGCACACAT
>NZ_BCPP01001392.1:0-1258 GCF_016586125.1 Burkholderia sp. E168m23 | reverse complement strand
TCGGGCTGAAGCAGGAAGGCACGCCGAAGGCCGAGCTGAAGGCGCGCGTCGCATCCGCGCTCGAACTCGTGCAGATGGGCAAGTACGCGAAGCGCAAGCCGCATCAACTCTCCGGCGGCCAGCAGCAGCGTGTTGCGTTGGCCCGCTCGCTGGTCAAGCGCCCGAAGCTGCTGCTGCTCGACGAGCCGATGTCCGCGCTCGACAAGCAGATTCGCCAGCGTACCCAGATCGAGCTCGTCAATATCCTGAACAAGGTCGGTGTCACCTGCATCATGGTCACGCACGACCAGGAAGAGGCGATGACGATGGCGAACCGCCTCGCGGTGATGAGCGAAGGCCAGATCGTGCAGATCGGCTCGCCGAACGAAGTGTACGAATACCCGAACAGCCGCTTCTCGGCCGAATTCATCGGCTCGACGAACCTGTTCGACGGCGTGACGGTCGAGGACGAACCCGATCACGTGTACATCGAATCGCCGGAACTGCCGAGCCGGCTGTACGTGAGTCACGGGATCTCCGGCCCGCTCGGGATGCCGGTCACCGTGTCGGTGCGCCCCGAGCGGATCGCGCTCACGCGCAAGCCGCCCGAAGGCGCGTTCAACTGGGCGCGCGGCCGGATCAGCAACGTCGCGTACATGGGCGGCTATTCGCTGTATCACGTGAAGCTCGACGGCGGCAAGACGGTGATCGCGAACGTGTCGAGCCTCGCGATTTCCGAACTCGACACGCCGGCGCTCGGCGACGAGATCTACGTGCGCTGGAGCGCGACCGCCGGCGTGGTGCTGACGTCATGAACGCGTTCAAGTCCCTGCTCGAGTGGCCGGTGCGGCGCTTCAACCTGACGGGCGCCACGGCGGTCGTGGCCGGGCCGTTCACGTGGCTCGTGCTGTTCTTCCTCGTTCCGTTCGTGCTGGTCGTGAAGATCAGCTTCGCGGAGCTGCAGCTCGGTATCCCGCCGTATACGGAGCTCGCGTCGTACGCGGACGGCGTCGTGCACATCGCGCTGAACCTGTCGCACTACGCGTTCCTGTTCACGGACAGCCTGTATTTCGCGACCTACGTGAACTCGGTGTGGGTCGCCGCGATCACGACGCTGCTGTGCTTGCTGCTCGGCTATCCGATGGCGTACTACATCGCGCGCTCGAACCCGGCCACCCGCAACCTGCTGATGATGGGCGTGATGCTGCCGTTCTGGACGTCGTTCCTGATCCGCGTGTATGCGTGGATCGGCATCCTGAAGAACAACGGGCTGCTGAAC
>NZ_BCPP01001391.1:0-1258 GCF_016586125.1 Burkholderia sp. E168m23 | reverse complement strand
GCGCGCCAGCTTGCCTTCGTCGATCGCCGCCGCGGCGAGCACCTGCGGCACCAGCGCGATGCCGAGGCCAGCGAGACAGGCCTGCATGACCACGCGCATGTCGTTGACCGAGAAACGGCTGTCGATCGAAATCTCCTGCGTGCCGCGCGGCCCCTGCAGGCGCCACATGCTGCGTCCCTGGCGGCTCGACACCGTCAGGCAATCGTGGTCGGCCAGCTCGCGCGGCGTGCGCGGCGTGCCGCGTCGTTCGAGATAAGCGGGGCTGGCGGCGAGGATCATCGTGCCCGGCGCGATCCGGCGCACGCGGAAGCTGCCGCCGGTCTCGATGCCGATGCGCAGTGCGAGGTCGATGCGCTCGGCGATCAGGTCGGACGGCGTGTCGTCGAGCAGGAAGTCGATGCTGATGCGCGGATAGCGCGCGTAGAACTCGGCCAGCCATTCCAGCTTGATCACTTCGAACAGGCCGGCCATCGCCGCCACGCGCACGGTTCCGGCCGGTTCCTGCCCGTCGGCATGCTGCCGCTCGATCTCGAAGATCCGGTCGAGTGCCGGCGCGTAGCGCTCGAACAGCGCCAGGCCCTCGGTGCTCGGCGCTAGCTTGCGGGTCGAGCGATGCAGCAGGCGCGTGCCGATGTGCCCTTCGAACTGGTCGATGCGCCGGCTCAGCGTATTGGCCGGCATGCGCAGGCGTCGTGCGGCCTCCGAAAAGCTGCCGGCGCGGACGACCTGGACGAACAGCGCGAGATCATTCAGATCGAGCATGGGATTACTCCAAAAATGGATTAATAAAATCCTGTTTATCCATCTAGTGTAAAGCCGAATCGATCTCCATACTGGTCTCACGCTACCGGCGAATCCATCCGTCTCAAGGAGAACCTGCATGAAACTGCTGCACATCGATTCGAGCATCCTCGGCCAGGGCTCGGTCAGCCGCGAACTGTCGGCGGAAATCGTCGCCCGCTTCCGCGCCCGCGATCCCGGCCTCACGGTCACGCACCTCGACCTCGCCGCCACGCCGCTCGGCCATCTGGCCGCCGAACACCTTGCCGCCGCGCAAGGCGCGCCGGTCGACGACGCGCTGAAGGCGGACGTCGACACCGGCCAGCACGCGCTCGACACGTTCCTCGCCGCGGATATCGTGGTGGTCGGCGCGCCGATGTACAACTTCGGCATCCCGTCGCAACTGAAGGCGTGGATCGACCGCATCCTGGTGGCCGGCAAGACCTTCCGCTACGACGAGAACGGACCGGAAGGCCTG
>NZ_BCPP01001390.1:0-1259 GCF_016586125.1 Burkholderia sp. E168m23 | reverse complement strand
GCCGAAGAACTCGCCGCGGCCGAGCGTCGCGACGATCACGCGCTTGTCGTCGCAGCGCGTGGACAGCTCGACCTTGCCGTCGGTAATGAGGAAGAGGACGGGCTCGCCCGCGAAGCCCTCCGAATAGATGATTTCTCCGGGCGCCGCGGTACGCGTCCACGATTGCTGACGATTCAAGTCGATTCCCCTGCTGCGCTGGTTATTGCGGACCGCGCGTCGCACGTCTGAAGCATGCGATCACGAGTCGTCCCCGTGACTCGTTTACGTCATCGTGCGCAACATCCTTTAGGGCATTCGTACTCGTTTCGAACCGAAATCAAGGTAAAACGTTTGCGGATTGCGCGGGCGCATCGATCGTTCGTTTCGCCGCTTGCGCCAGTAGTGAAATTGAAAGCCTGCCGCGACCGCCCGCGTCGGGTCAGAACTCCATGTCGAGCTCGTCGATGTCTTCGTGCTCGGCCTTCGCCTCCTCGATCCACTCGGCGACGAACGGATGCGCGAGAACGCGCATGCAGTACTCGGCAACGTCCGGTTCGAGCTTCACGTCGTAGGTGAGAAAGCGCGTGACGACCGGCGCATACATCGCGTCGGCGATGCCGATCTCCGCACCGAACAGCCAGGGGCCGCCGTACTCGGCCAGGCACTCGCGCCAGATCGTCACGATCCGCTCGATGTCGTGCTGCGCGCGCGACCAGATCCGGAAGCCGGGGAAATGCCCGCGCAGGTTCATCGGCAGCGCGGATCGCAACGCGCTGAAGCCGGAATGCATCTCGCCGCAGATCGACCGGCAATGCGCGCGTGCATGCCGGTCTTCGGGCAGCAGCCGCGCCTGCGGGCGGATCTCGTTCAGGTATTCGGCGATCGCGAGCGTGTCCCACACCGCGTTGCCGTCGTGCGTCAGGCACGGCACGAGAATCGACGGCGACAGCAGCAGCAGCTCCGCGCGCGACGTCGCATCGATCGGCACGCTGATCGTCTCGAACGTGAGCCCGCTCAGCTTCGCGAGCAACCAGCCGCGCATCGACCACGACGAATAATTGCGGCTGCTGATGGTCAGCGTCGTCCGTGCGTTGGATTCCATGTTGCTCCCCTGCTGAATGTCGTTCGTGCCCCTGCACCGTAAACGGACGCGCCGCATGAACGGCCGCACCACGCCTGTGCGGCGCGTTCGCCGAACTGGCGCAACGCGGCACGGCATCGCGGCACGTGTCGCACGCCGACCAGCGCGGCTATGCACGGCCTTTGCCCTGCCGCCATCA
>NZ_BCPP01001389.1:0-1259 GCF_016586125.1 Burkholderia sp. E168m23 | reverse complement strand
GGCCAGCACCAGCGACTGCAGCGTGCCGGCGCCTTGCTGGCGCAGCGTGTCGAGCACCGGCGCGCCGTCGGCGCCTACCGTACAGCGCACGCGCACGAAGCGCTCGCGCTGGGCATCCGGCTCGAAGCCGGTGTCGATCGGCAGCGACGGCACGCCCGGCAGGTACGCGTCGCGTCCCTGCAGGCGGCGGATCAGCGGCGCGACGAACAGCGCGAACGTCGTCATCGCGGCGCCCGGATTGCCGGGCAGCAATACCACGGGCCGCGCATCGAGCGCCGCGAGCGCGACCGGCTTGCCTGGCTTCATGCGCACGCCCGTGACGATGAACGATGCGCCGAGTTCAGTCAGCGCCGGACGCAGCAGATCCTTGTCGCCGACCGACGCCCCACCGACGCAGATCACGAGATCGCACTGCGCGTGCACGTCGCGCAACGCCCGATCGACGGCGGCCGCCGTATCGGCCGCGTGCAGGCTCAGCGCGACGTCGGCACCGGTTCCGGCGACCAGCGCGGCGAGCATCGGCGCGTTGCTGTTGTAGATCTGCTGCGGCGCGCGCGGCTGGCCGCATGCGACCAGCTCGTCGCCGGTCGTCAGGATGCCGACGCGCAGCGTCGCACGCACGTCGATCCGCGCGAACCCTTGCGCGGCGGCCACGCCGACGTGCATCGCGCCCAGGCGCACGCCGGCCGGCACGAGCAGATCGCCGGCGCGTACTTCCTCGCCACGGCGGCGGATGTGCGACCCGCTGCGCTGGGGGGCGTCGAACGTGACGTCGCCCGCCTGTTCGTGCGCATGCTCCTGCATCACGACCGTGTCGGCGCCGGGCGGAATCAGGCTGCCGGTGAAGATGCGTGCGGCCGTGCGCGGCGCGAGCCGCGCGGGCGTGTCGCCGGCATAGCAGCGCTGCGCGACGCGCAGCGGCTCGCCGTGCGCGAGGTCGGCGTGCCGCACGGCGTAGCCGTCCATCGCGGTCTGGTCCGCCGGCGGCTGGTCGAGCACCGCGGTCAGCGGCGCGGCCAGTATGTGACCTGCCGCTTGTGGGAGCGGCACGGACGCGGCGGCCTCGAGCGGCGCGAATGCGCTGGCGAATTGCTGCTGCGCGGTATCGAAATCGAACAGGTGTTTCATGAGGAGTGGGCCGGCTGCGCCGGTGCAGGCGATGGATCGAGATGAACGGCGGCGGGCGACACGTATTCGACGAAGCCGTCGTTGCGGCAGAAGCCGAGCAGCCGCACGCCGGCTTCGCGGGCGACGTCGAT
>NZ_BCPP01001388.1:0-1261 GCF_016586125.1 Burkholderia sp. E168m23 | reverse complement strand
CGGGTTTAGGCCGGCCGCACGTACACGTGCGCGGCTTCGTGGGACAGGAAATGCGCCATCGAGTACGTGCGGTGATACGCGCCGCAGCGTTCGAACACCGCGATGTCGCCGACCTGCGGCGGCGCGCCCGCGTCGTCGCGGCCGATCACGTCCGCGCGGCTGCAGGTGCTGCCGACGTAGAGCGTCGGCACGCCGCGCGGCGGCGGCGCGGGCGTGCGGCGCACGAGCGACGGCGCGGCCAGACGGCGCATCACCGATTCGGTCTGCGCGAGCAGGAACGCATGCGACAGGCCGCCGTCGCAGACGGCGATCGTGCGGTCCTGCCATGTCTTCACCGCGACGACGCGCGTCGCGAACACGCCCGCATCGGCGAAGATCGCGCGGCCCGATTCGTGCGCGAGCGAATAGGGGCCGGCCAGCGGCGCGAGCGCGGCGGCATAGCGGTCGAACGCGGCATCGCCCGGGTGATCGTCGGCAAAACCGCCGCCGAGGCTCAACGAACCGAGCGGCGCGCCGTTGGCGGGTGCGAGATCGCGGGCCAGCGCGGCGAGCAATTCGGGCAACACGAGCGTGTCGGGCTGCGTCGGGTCCTGGCGGATGAACGAATGCGGGCCGGAGAAGACGTGCAACCCGGCCACCGGCAGGCCGGCAGCCGCGAGCGTGCGCACCGCGTCGTGCGCCTCGTTCGGCGTCATCCCGAAGTGGTCGTGCCACGGTGCGCGCGCCTGTTCACCCGCCAGCGCGCCGGCATTCACGCGCAGCAGCACCGCGCCCGGCGTGCTGCCGCCGGCCGCCGCTTCGCGGGCGAGCGGCACGAAGCGCGCGACCGCGTCCGGGTTGTCGAGCACGAAATGGCAGCGCGACGCGAGCCCCGCCCGCATGAACATCTCGTCCATCGACGGATTGTTCAGGTAGCGCGGCGTCTTGATCCGGCCGATCACCGCGTCGAGTTCGCCGCGGCTCGCGAGTTCGACGCCGTCGTCGTACGCATGCGCGCAGCGCGCGAGCATGTCCTGGTTCGGGTTCGCCTTCAGCGACACGATCAGCCGCGTGCCGAGCCGCGCCTTCAGCGACCGGTAGCGGGCGATCGCGATCTCGGGCTCGTACACGTAGCACGGCGTGCGCAGATCGGTGATCCACGCGTGATCGGCGGTGGCGGGAAGCGGGCGCTCAGGCGTCATGGCGGCCCACCGGATGGAGCGTGGCGGCCGCATACGCGCCGCAGTTCGACTGCATCACGCCGAGCACGCGCCGGCCATGC
>NZ_BCPP01001387.1:0-1263 GCF_016586125.1 Burkholderia sp. E168m23 | reverse complement strand
GACGGTCGCCTTGATCAGCTCGATCGCGGTCAGCATGTTCGCGTCGAGCGCGGCGATCCAGTCGTCGCGCGTCCATTCGCGGAAGTCGCCCGGCAGTGGGCCGCCCGCATTGTTCACGAGGATGTCGATGTGCGGCGCGGCCGCGAGCGCCGCCGCGCGACCCGCGCCCGTCGTGATGTCACCGGCCACCGCCACCACCGTGACGGCCGGGTTCAGCGCGCGCAATTCGCGGGCGGCCGCCTCGAGCGCGTCACTGCCGCGCGCGGTGATCACGGCGTTCACGCCCTCGGCGACGAGCGCCTGCGCGCAACCCTTGCCCAGCCCCTTGCTGGCCGCGCAGACCAGCGCCCAGCGGCCTTCGATGTTCAGATCCATACGTGCTTCGCTCCTGACGTCCGACGCGGGTCGCCCAGGCGCGACCACAATCGACACGGCAATAAGTTCAAGTTATAGTGAGTGCGCCCGTTTTCCGCCGCACGCCGGCGGCCTTCCGGTTCACACATCCAAAAAACGGCTTGATAAAAGGCTCGACGGGCCAGCATAAAGAATCGCCGCCATCGCGACAATCGACGGGATGTGATACCGGTATAACTTTTCGTCACACCCATGACCCCGCCGCTTCACTCGATCATTTCCCGCCTTCACCTGAAGCAGCTGCGCCTGCTGATCGCCCTCGCCGACCAGGGCTCGCTGCTGAAGGCCGCGCAGCAGGTTGCGCTCACGCAGCCGGGTGCGAGCAAGGCGCTGCAGGAGATCGAGACGACCTTCGGCACACCGCTGTTCAATCGCACCAACCGCGGGCTCGAACCGACCGAGGTCGGCGATTGCGTGATCCGCTACGCGCGGCTGATTCATACGGATCTCGCGCATCTGCGCGAGGAAATCGTCGGCATCCTGCGCGGGCATGGCGGACGCGTGAGCGTCGGCGTGATCATGGGCGCGGTGCCGCGGCTGACCGATGCGATCTCGACGCTCGTCGCGCGCCATCCGGAGATGTCCGTCGAGATCGTCGAGGACACCAGCGAGGCGCTGCTGAGCGAGATCGACGCGGGCCGGCTCGACCTCGCGATCTGCCGCACGACGATCAGCCGCACGCCGCAGCTCTACGACAGCGTGAAACTGCAGGACGAGACGCTCGCGGTGGTCGCGAACGTGCGGCATCCGCTCAAGGGCGCGAAGAAGCTCGCGTTGCGCGACCTCGCCGAATACCGATGGGTCGTGTATCGCGCGAACATGCCGATGCGGCTGCTGCTCGAGCGCGAA
>NZ_BCPP01001386.1:0-1264 GCF_016586125.1 Burkholderia sp. E168m23 | reverse complement strand
CCCGAAACACGCGACTGAAATGCGACATGTCGTTGAATCCCCAGCGCAACGCGATATCGGACACGCGCAGCACCGCGCATTGCGGATTCGCAAGATCCTGCGCGCACCGTTCGAGCCGCAGGTTCAATACATAACGCATCAGCGACGTGTTCTCGGCTTCGAACAGCTTGTTGATGTACCGCGACGACATCCCGATCGACTGCCCGATCATCATCGGGCTCAGCTCCGGATCGTGCAGGTGCTCGAGCAGATGCCGCTTCACACGCGTCAGCGTCAACGCCTTCATCCTCGATTGCGCGAGGTCGTTGCGCTGCATGCCGCCGAGCGTCATCGCGATCAGCGAGATCGCGGTATCCGACAACTGCCGCATCTCGTCCTCGGTCACGCTGCGGATCTGCGACGACATCTGTTCGAGAAACGCGCGCATGACGCTGCCGACGCCCGCGCCGGTGTGCGTCGGGCATGCCGTGCGGTGTTCCATCCCGACGACGAGCTGGTTCAGGGTCGCGCGGGGAATGCTGACGACGATCTCGCGCCACGACTGGCCGAACTGCAGGTGGTGCGGCCGGGTCGCGTCGTAGATCGCAAAATCCCCCGGGTGCAGCGTGACGATCTTGCCGTCCTGCTCGACCGATTGGCTGCCCTCGAGCATCAATACGCCGAAATACTTGTCTTCATACTCGCTGCGCGCCTGGCGATAGCGCCGACTCACGGCCTGTTCGCTGGCGTAGATTTCCGAGATCCGCATCTTTTCGCATTTGCGCTGCCGCACCTGGCCGAAGAAATCGGCTTTCTGCACGGCCGCGATCTGCACGTCCGCGAACAAACGCAGAATCGTCTCGCGCCAGAACTCGATACGCTGGCTGACCGAGCCGTCGGTCGCCACTTCGATCGCCGAATTCGTCCATTCGCCCGGCGGGCCGTCGGACGCCGGGCCGGGCGCGTCGCCGCTTGCGGCGCGCGGGAAAGGACGCATCGTCATGGTCGTGCCCCACATGGGTTAGCCAACACGCAACCGGTAGCGTGCCCGTTCAAAAGCGCATTGTCCAATCGGCAACCGTGCAGGCCGCGTTGCCGGTCGGACCGACAGGCGGCGCGGCGGCGATGCGCGGCCGCGCCGGACATGTCATGCGAAGGTCGTCTGGCGCCAGTCGGAAGACTGTTCGTACGCATACGCGCAGCGGTAGAGCGTCGCCTCGTCGAAACGGCGCCCGACCAGTTGCAGCCCGATCGGCAGATCGTCGGCTACCCCGCACGGCAGCGA